>CAYVYZ010000056.1:0-8924 GCA_964455875.1 uncultured Planctomycetia bacterium
TTAGAGAATATAAAAAAGATATCCGTTCTGATATGAGAAATGTAGATATTGTAGTTTTGCCTTCTGTTAGGGGGGAGGGGTTGTCTCGTCTTATTATAGAGGCAATGGCAATGGGTAAGGTTGTTGTAGCTTCTAATTTAAAATCAAACAAGGAGGCATTAGGCAAGGATTATAGTTTTTTATTTGAGGTTGGAGATTATAAGACGCTTGCTTCTATTATCGATGAAATAGCGTCTAATAGAGAGTTACTTTATGAATTTAAAGATAAGTTAAGAGAGCGTGCTACAACTCTTTTCGACGTAAAAAAGAATACGCAAAAGATAGAAGAAATATATAGCTTTATAGCAAGGTAACTATGGAGTACAAAGAGAACTTTTTTATTTGCCCTTTGTGTAAATCGAGTCTTTTGGATAAAGGAGATTCTTATTTATGTATAAAATGCAGTTCTTTGTGGCCTGTTAAAGAAGGTATTCCTGTATTTTTGGATAAAGATGTTCCTTACTGGCATGACCTCTCTAAGGAAGAAGCTTTAAAAATGCTTAAAGAAGCAGAAACCAACGGCTGGCGAGCTTCTCTGGATAAATTTCTAACCAGTACTCTTAAGGATTTTGTTTGTAACTACAAAAGAATTAATTGGAAATATATTATTGATTCTGATACGGGTGGAAATATTCTTGATATAGGAAGCGGCTGGGGGACTTTGGCTTTTGCCTTTGCTAAGCAAAGCAGAAATGTATTTGCTTTAGAGCCAGTATGGGAAAGGGTAAAATTCATCCAGATAGTAAAGGAGCAAGAGAATTTAACCAATCTCTATCCTGTTTGTGCAAGTGCGTTAAAGATTCCCTTTAACGATAACTTTTTTGATGTGGTGATTGCCAACGGTGTTTTAGAGTGGATTGCTTTTAGCGATACAAGTTCTCCGCCACAAAAAGTGCAGGAAAAAATGTTAACCAATATATACAGGATACTTAAGCAAGGAGGTTCTTTATATATAGGTATTGAAAATGCTTTAGCTTATTTTTATTTTCTTGGCAAAAAAGACCCCCATAGCGGATTGCGTTTTGCCACTTTTATGCCCCGTTTTCTGGCAAACTTTTATTCTAAGATGGTTAAGAAAAAAGAGTATAGAACCTACATATATTCTATTAATGGGTATAAGGAACTTTTAAGGAAAGCTGGCTTTAAGAAAATAAGTTTCTATACGCCGGTTCCGGGATATTTAAACTTTAAATACATTGTTTCTTTGGATGCATTTAATGTCTTTAAATATTGGGTCTCAAATGTATTATATCCTCAGTTTTTGTTTTCTCCTTATTTATTGCGCCGTATTATTAAGATTATGGCGCGTACATTAGAATTTTTACCTTTGGGTTTTTTAAGGTATTTTGTTCCTGATTTAAGCATCGTAGCAGAAAAAAGCTGATATGAAGGGTGCTATATTAAACATTTTAAATAATGTATATGAAAACCAGGGGAAAAAGGTATGCGACTCAAGAGAAGTTTATTTTATTATAAATAACAGCCGATGCGCAGAAATTATCTATGTTTTCTCAAAAGACAAAAGAGCGCCTTTATGTATATGCAAAGTTGCTTTGGATAATAATCTAAAAAAACATCTTAAGATAGAAGCTAGTGCCTTGTCTTCTTTTAAATTGTTCGATGACAGTTACCTTAATAATTCTGTGCCTGATATTATATGGGAAGGAGATATAAACGGCCATTATGTTATTATAGAGAGTTTCTGCAGCGGAATTTTAATGAGTGAGTATATTATTCAGATAAGAAACTCCAAGCAGGAGTTAGAGAATCTTATTTTTTCAGTAACCAATTGGCTTATCCGTATTGCAAAGTCAAAAAAGGAGGATAGTAAAAATAACAGTCTGTCTTTGATGGACCTTATAAGAGAAGCTCTTTTAGGGTATCAGAAAGCCCAGCATCTTTCTGAATATGAGAAAAATATTATTCAGGGATTTTGTAGTAACATAAGAGAAGAGGAATTTATAACTCCTGTTCTTCAACACGGTGATTTTTCTCCCATTAACATAATTTATAACAGAAATAATAACGCTTTTTTTGTCTTAGATTGGGGCTATGCAAATTTTAAAGGAATCCCTCTTATAGACCTATTTGGTTTCCTGCTTAATTTCTTTGCAGAGCTTTATGAATACAGACGTGCCAGAAAGAGGAGGATTATTTTTAAGCCATTTATGAAAAATATATTCCGGCCAGTGGCAAGAATAGAAGATTTTCTAATGGTTTTTTATAAAGAGGGGTGGCAGAAAGATTTAGTGGATAAGTATATAAATAAATATTGTAGTTCTTTGAATATAAGCGTAGAACAGAAAGAGATTTTGTTTATTATATTCATATTAAGACACTTATACTACGATAGAGAATTTATTTCGGCGTGGTTCAACAGGGATAAGCCCGATTTTCTTAACTTTTATTTTATGGCAGAAACCAGAGGGGGATAACTGTGCGTATTAGGGTTTTAGGTGTATATTATAGTTTTATCCGCCCGGCTATGAAAAACCTATATTACTTTGTAGCACATACTTTCTTAAAAATACTTTCCTTCTTGTTTTTCTGGGTAAAGCCAAAAAACATAAATAAAAATAATATAAAAAAAATCCTCGTTGTTAAGTTAGAGAGAATCGGAGATTTAATTTTATCTTTGCCAGCACTAAGAGAAATAAGAAATTATTTTCCAGAAAGCAAAGTATACATGATAACGACATCTTACACAAAGGATATTTTAGAAACTTCTCCTTATATAGATGAGTTATTGGTATATGATAGGAACGCATCTTTAAAAGATAAAATATCTTTTATAAAAATGCTAAGAGAATATCGTTTTGATTTAGCCATTGATTTAACCACGCGTAATTTTATGTTTCTTCCTGTATGGATTCTTGGTTTTAGCAAAGCAAAGGTGACTGTCGGTTTAAACAATTATGGAAGAGCTTTTCTATATAATATAAAAGTTAATCCTTATCCTTTTATAGAGGTTTACGGAAAAGAAGTAATGCACATTTTAGAGCCTTTAGGAATTAAGTCAGATGATTACAAACCAAAACTTTTTCTATCCAGAAGCAATGAAGGATTCATCCATAGATTTTTTAAAGAAAAGAATATAGACGAAGAAGCTATAAAAGTAGTTATTCATCCCGGAGGGTATTATGAAGCACTGCGGTGGGAAGAAAAAAGTTATGCTAAAGTCACCGAGTACATTCTTGCTAACTATAAGGCAGTAGTATTTTTTGTAGGCTCAAAGAAGGAAATCTCTCTTATAGAAAGAATTGTCTCTTGTGTAGGAAGTAGTAAAAATATTTTTAATTTGGCAGGAAGACTGTCTTTAGGTGAGTCCATGGCTTTAATTGCAAAAGCAAATCTTTTTATTGGTAATAGCTCAGGTCCATTGCATATTGCGTGTGGATTTGATATACCTACAATTTCATTCTTGGGGCCTTCAATACCTAAGAGATGGTGGCCACAAGGTGAGAAAAACATTGTTTTTAGAGGGAAATTATCTAATAAAGACTATGACATTGAATATAGTCAAAATAATGATTATCGTTTTTTAAAGAGAGTATCTGTGGAGGAAGTAATAAAGGCTGTTGATTCTCATCTTAGGATAGTAAAATAGAAAGAGATGATTGAATAACTATAAATGGGGAAAGTAGTAAAATTAAATCTTGGTTCAGGAGGGAGGCCAAAAGAGGGTTATATAAATGTTGATGTAAATCCTAAGGCGCCCGGAGTCGATGTAATTCATGATTTAAATATATACCCTTGGCCATTTGAGGATAATTCCATAGACGAAGTTCTAATGGAGCAGTGCCTGGAGCATTTAATTGACCGTAATCGAGCGATGAAAGAAATACATCGTATTCTTAAGAAAGGAGGAGTTGCTAAGATATCAGTTCCTCATTTCACATGGCAGTATGCATATGCTGATCCTACTCATAAACATTTCTTTGCTTACGATACGTTTTTTTATTATGCAGGGAAAGGTGGATATTTTGATTTTAAGTTTTCTTCCTGTAAAGTTAGACTGATTTTTGGGAAAAGACTTTCTGTCTGGAATATAATACTTGAACCTATATTTAATTTATTTCCGCGTGCTTACGAACAGAGTCCTTTAAGGGTATTTCCTGCTTTAAAAATTGAAGCAACATTAGTTAAGTGATTTTTAACTTTATGTTTTTTGCCTCTAAAAGAGGCATTGTGTGATTATATATGAGCTATAATTTTTATGAGAAAAGCTGTCGTAAATCCCCGTAAAATCCTGATCATTCAGTTAGGAGGGATAGGAGATGTGGTTATGTCTACTCCTGTGATAAGGGCTTTGCGTGAACATTATAAAAAAGCTTATATAGGTATGCTTGTAATCTCCCGCTCTGCACCGGTTATAGAAGGGTTACCATATATCGATAAACTCTTTATAGTTGATGTAAAACTGATTACCTTTCGTCAGTTAATTACGATTCCTTACCTATTTAAGACCATCAGGTTGATAAGGATGCTGCGGAACAAGAAGTTTGATTTAGCCATAAATTTAAAAAGAATATGGTCATGGTCAGGAGCTTTTAAGACAGCTGTGTTTATTAAGCTGATAGGAGCAAAGCAAAGTATTGGCATAAAAGGAAAAAAGAGTTTCTTTTACAGTATTGATGTGGGAGAATCAAGCAGCAAGATAAAGCATGCGGTAGAGGAGAATATTGAGGTTGTTAAAACTCTGGGAGTAGAAGTAAAGGATAGAAATCTTATTGTTCCTGTATCAGACAACGATAGAGAAATAGCGAATGCTTTCTTGTCGCAGAACAATATCAATGATAAAGATATTTTAGTAGGTTTTAATCCAGGTGCGTTTCGTCCTTCAAGGCGCTGGCCAATGCCACGTTGGTCAGAGCTTGCTGATAGGCTTATTGAGGAGTACAACTGTAAGATAGTTATTGCCGGCTCAAAGGGCGATGCTTATATGATTGAGGAAATTAAGCGGGCGATAGACAACATAGATAGAGTGTTTTCTGTCGCAGATTTTACTCTTAAACAATATGCCGCGCTTATTGAGAAATTAGCGCTTTTTGTTACCAATGACACAGGTCCTATGCATATAGCATCAGCTATAGGTACTGCTGTTATTGCCCTTTTTGGGCCAGGGGAGGTGGAGAAGTTTTATCCTTACCCGAGAAACAAAAGGCATATTGTTATAAGAAAAAAGATAAAATGCAGCCCCTGTTATAAGTTTAGATGCAGCCACACCACATGTATGAAACTTATAACAGTCAAAGATGTTATGTGGCAGGTGAAGAAGATTTTAGGGTGATATTTTTATGAAGAAAATAAAAGTTTTACATGTTCATACTCTTCCCGTTATAAGTGGTTCAGGGATAAATGTCCTTTTAACAATGAAGGGGTTGCGTCTTAAAGGATATGATGTTGAACTTGCTACAAAAGGAGATGGTGAGCTTATAAAGGAAGTAGAAAAAGAAGGTTTCAAAGTAAGGGTCATTTCTCATTTTAACCAGGAAATAAATCTCTATAAAGACATTATGGCTCTTTTTGAGCTAATATATGTTATAAAAAAATACCGTTATGACATTGTTCACACTCACAATTCCAAAGCAGGGTTTATTGGAAGGCTGGCAGCTAAAATTTGTGGCACCCCTTTAGTAATTCATACAGTTCATGGTTTTGCCTTTCATGATTTTGAAAGGCCATGGCGTAGAAAATTATTTATTTTTTTAGAGAGACTCGCGGCTAAGTGGGCAGATAAGCTTATTGTTATTTCCAATCCTTTAAAGGATTGGGGATTGCGTTTGGGGATAGGTAAAAAAGAGCAGTACGTTTTAATCTACAGTGGAATAGAGATTGATAAGTTCAAAGTTAATATTGATGTTAACAAGAAGAAGGAAGAGTTTGGTATAAGACCAGATGAATTAGTGGTGGGAGTGGTGGCAAAATTGTGGGAAGGCAAAGGCCATGAATGTGTTTTAAAAGCGGCGAAAGATGTGATAAAGAAAGTGCCCAATGTAAGATTTATGTTTGTGGGGGAAGGATACTTATACAGAAGCCTAAAAGAATTAAGAGATAAGTTAGGGCTGACTGATTATGTAATTTTTACTGGTTTTAGAAAAGATATACCTGAGATTACTTCTATTTTTGATGTAGCAGTTTTAGCATCTTATTTTGAGGGCTTAGGAAGGGTGATTTTAGAAGCAATGGTATGTGGTAAACCCGTTGTCGCTACGAAAGTAGGCGGCATTGTTGATATTGTGGAGGACGCAGTAACAGGGCTTTTAGTTCCTCCTAATAACCAAGTAGCTCTTTCAGGAGCACTTGTGAAGTTGCTTTCCAATGAAGACTTAAGAAAGAAAATAGGTGAAAATGCAAAAAAAAGAATTGACGAACGTTTTAGCTCTCAGACCATGGTAGATAAAATTCATCTTCTTTATAGCTCCCTAATAAAGCAATCGAAATAAGTCGTAAGTCCGACATCCCACATCCAAAAATTAAATACTTATTGTGTAATACTGGATTATGTTTTTGGAGGAGACCTCTAATCTTTTGCATGATACTAGTACAATAACGTTTGAATCAACAATGTACCAATGATACAATAATGCTTCAGGTAAATGTTAAGAAAGATAAAAGATTTTTTAAAAGGTAATTACCCTAGACTATTTTCTCGTCTTCAGCAGATATATTATATATTATTTAGTCCTTCTCCTACCTCCATTGCTGTAGAAATAAACTCTTTTTGCAACAGAAAGTGCCGTTTTTGCCCAAATTATAAATACGAACGAGAGAAAGTTTTTCTTGAAGAAAATTTGTTTTATAAGATAGTTTGCGACCTTAAAAATATGAAATTTAAAGGAGAATTTACATTTAATATGTTTAATGAACCATTATTGGATAAAAGACTTATAAAGTTTATAGAATATGTCAGGAAAGAATTACCTTCTGTTTATATAGAGATAAATACTAACGGAGATTTGTTGGACTTGTCTTTGTTCAAAAAGCTTAAAGATGCAGGCGTAGATTTTATGAATGTAACTCAATATGACGGCAAGATTAGTGATAACATCCAAAATATTTTAGATAATCTAAGTTTATCAGAGAAACAAAATTTTTATGTACACACACTAGATGTTATATGTAATCGTGCGGGAGAAGTAGATGTAGAGTCTAATCAGAAGTTACCTTTAAGGAGATTTTGTAGACGCCCCTTTTATCAACTTTGTATAAATTATAAAGGAAAGGTTGTGTTATGTTGCAATGATTATTTTGGTGTGGTTGAAATAGGGGATTTGCGGAAAGAATCTATTTTGCAGATATGGCACAGCAAGCTTTTTAGACATTACAGATGGAATCTTTTTCTTAGAAGGAGAGACCGCTTGAAACTTTGTAATAAATGCGATATGTGATAACATTACGGTTTGAATAGATAAGGCGTCAATGATACAATAATGTTAATGAGGTAATGTTTATGGGCGATTTAGGAGGATTAATTTATATCTTTTTAGGTTCTCTGAGCATTTCTTTTATTCTTACCCCTCTTATGCGTAAGATAGCGCTGAAGAAAAACATAATGGCAGTGCCCGGGGGAAGAATGATTCACGCTGAACCCATTCCTTATCTTGGAGGGGTAGCAATTTACTTTGCATTCTTAGTTGGGCTGGGAGTAGCTTTTTGTTTTTATTTAAAAGAAAGTGTTTTTCTCGGACTTTTCCATAAACTAATTGGATTAATTATAGGAGCCACTCTTATTTTAATCTTAGGACTGTGGGATGACATAAGAGATGTTAGGCCTTTGTATAAACTTTTTGGACAAGTAATCATTGCTTTATTGCTATTCAGTTATGGCTTTAGAATTAAAGTTGTGACAAATATATTTTTAGGTGGAGAGTTTCATCTGCCACTATACTTGAGTGCGTTAGTTACAGTTTTATGGTTTGTAGGGATGGTTAATGCTGTCAATCTTATAGATGGATTAGATGGATTAGCAGCAGGGATAACTGTTATTGCTTCGTGTGCTCTTATATTTGTTTCTTTTTTCTTAGACAATTATATTAATATTATTATTCTATTAGCATTGGCAGGTGGATGTTTGGGTTTTCTAAAATACAACTTCTATCCAGCAAAGATTTTCATGGGTGATGCGGGAAGTATGTTTCTGGGATTGGTATTGGGAGCGGTTGCTCTTTTGGGTTCACAGCACAAAGCTGCTACGGCAGTAGCACTTCTTACTCCAATATCGGCTCTTTTTATTCCCATAGCTGATACCTTTATTGCAGTAGTAAGACGCATGGTAAAAAAGAAGTCTATATTCAAAGCGGATAAAGACCATCTTCACCACCGTCTTCTTATTATTGGGCTTAATCAAAGACAAATAGTTATTTTTCTTTATATGGTAACTTTATATTTAGGTTTGTTTTCTTTTTTGTTCGTGCTTATACCTGATAAATATGCCTTAATTCTTTTATTGCTTCTTGCTTTAGGGTTGTTTATGGGGATTATAGTAATGAGATTTGTGGAGAGGAAATTGAGGTATTTATATAGACTTGAATCAGATAGTCGTAATTAATGAAAAAGTCCTTTATAGGATTTATCTGTTTCTTTTTTAATATAATCTTTTCTTCTTTTCCCGCACAATTTCCCTTACAGGTACGAGCAGCTATTCAGATAAGTTCTACTGTAAGTGATGGGAAATACTCTCTTTATCAGATAGCAAGAATAGCAAAAGATAATGGTATAAAAGTAGTGATTTTTACAGATAAGGGGTTTATGCAGTGGGAATATGGCCTTTGGCCACTCCGTAATATTATAAAGAAAACAATTGTAAGTAATTCAATAGCTCAATATAAATCAGATCATTATCTCAGAGATATAGCGAGATTAGAAAGTAGATTTTCCGATAT
>CAYVYZ010000057.1:0-8712 GCA_964455875.1 uncultured Planctomycetia bacterium
CTCTTGGTCTCTACGCTGCACACTTCCGTGTGGCATCTATCCTCTCCTCCACCCTCCACCCTCTACCCTACACCCTAACATAAAAGTCACCAAGTCACAATAAAAAGTCACCAAGTCACAAGGTCACCACGTCACCCGTAAATAGTCAATAGTCAATTGTCTATAGTCATACTAATCTCTATCCGCTATACGCTAATCGCTATTCGCTACACCCTACACCCTAATCTCTCTATCCGCCAAACGCTAATCTAATGCTATTCCTTAAGCCATATTCTTCTTAATTCATCGTTTATCTCTTTCTTCAAAGTATAATCAATATTTTTTTCTTCCTTATCGTGCTTAATTACTTTCTTCTTTTTCTTTCTCTTAAGAAAGTGCGCGGTTGATAGAACATTCGCCCCTTGAGCCTTCACATAGTTTATTATCTCATAATCATCGCTCACTACTACTATCTGATGTTTATTCTTGTAAATATTTACTTTCCTGCAAATTAACTCATCGGCACTCTCTGTGCCACTAAAAATTATCTCAAACTGGCGCTCCCTGTTCTTTAACAGCAAATCTGCATTTCCATCAAAAATAATAGTAACTCGGTTATTCCTGCTTCCTGTAAGGTGATATTTTTTGATAAAAGATATAAACTCCTCTTTGGGAGAAAAACTATTTTTTAAGGATGTTATCTTATGTATTACGTTCCAGCCATCGATGATATACCATAACATAGATTAATCCTCCCAAAAGGCTAGTAATAATATTGATAAAAAGAAAAGCAAAGGATAGACTTAAAGCTGCGGACTTATCTATGCCAATCTTGGAAAAGAAATAAACAGAGGCAACCTCCCTAGTACCCATACCAGCTATGGTAATAGGAAGTGTAGCAATAAATTGGATTATAGGTACAAGGATAAAAAAATAGAAAATATCTGTTTTAAGAAAAAAAGCTTTTGAAAGAGTAAAGAAAATAAAACAAATACTTCCCTGGATGGCAAACGAATATAGAAGGCTCTTAAAGAATATTTTTGGATTGTTGCGGAAGAAATAAAGTTCATTATAAAAATGTACAAGCCTCCTTTTAATAGTTCCGCCTTTTACATATTTATTTATCCGGTGAAAAAAATATCTGTTAAACACAATAAGAACAGCTATTATATTTATAAAAAGAAAAAAACTCACCGTAAGAAGAATATTGTACTGTCTTATCTTGACCCCTCCTAAGAGATAAGCCACTAAAGTTACTATACCTAAGCTGAAACCTCCACTAAACCTATCCATAACTACACTAGAAATTACCTTAAACGACTTCTTATGTCGATAGCTTAAGGCTAAACTTCTAAAGATATCGCCTCCCAACAAAGAAGGAAAGAGAATATTAAAGAACAAACTGGAAAGGTACGTATATATAGCCTCTTTTTTGTGGATATCTATACCTATAGAAGAAAGAATATAACGCCATCTTAAAGCGCCTAAAATATTAACCATGACAAATATAACAAGAGAGATTATAATATAAATCTTGTTTGCTTCTTTATACAACTGAATAATACGCGAGTAGGGGATAAACTTAAAAAGAAAGAGGATAATCCCCAGACCTATACAGATACGTAGAATAAATAAAGCGGACTTTCTCAACTTCAATAGCTTACATAGCTGCCCTTTATATACTTGTATGCACTTAGGGCAGCAACAGCTCCTTCAGCTGCAGCAGTGATAAGCTGCCTTAAGGGACGACGACGACAGTCTCCACAGGCATAGATAAAGGGAAGAGATGTTTTCATTTCCTCATCTGTAACTATAAAACCTCTCTCATCAATACTAATAAGTTCCTTAAATATATCTGTATTAGGCTTTATGCCTATAGCAATAAACAAAGCATTGACAGAAAGTGCACTAACTGTGTTTTTCTTAGTATCTTCTAATTCAATCTTTTCGACAAAATCCTTTCCTAATATTCTTTTTACTCTACTGTCCCATATAACCTCGATATTTTTCCTTTCATACAGCTCTTTCTGCAAATAATCCATTGCTCTTAATTTATCCCTGCGGTGAATTAAATAAACTTTCCTGCACAGAGAAGACAGATAGACCGCTTCCTCTACTGCTGTATTACCCCCTCCCACAACAGCAACATCTTTACCTCTAAAGAAATAACCATCGCATATCGCACACCAAGAAACACCTTTTCCAGCAAGCTCCTTTTCCCCTTCAACTTCTAATTTTCTAAAAGATGCTCCTGTTGCAATCACTAAGACACTACAAGTATATTCGCCTGCTGGGGTAGAAATAACTATTTTCTCATCCTCTTTCTTAACGCTTCTAACCTCTTCGCCTATCACCTCAATATCTAATTCCTCTAAAGATGTCTTTAAAACTTCTAACAGCTCTATTCCTCTCATTCCCATTTTTATTCCCGGATAGTTGTCTACACGGTTAATGTAGGCAAGCTGACCTCCTATAGCTGTCTTCTCAAAGATAACTGGGGTTACTCCTGCTCTTTTTGCATACAAAGCACAAGAAACCCCAGCAATCCCTCCACCTATAATTACCAGTTCTCTCTCCATAGGCCTTGCCTTATAAATGTATCTATAAGGTTTTCTTACTATTTAAAGAAACAAAATACTCTATAGAACGATTATATGTTCTTTCGGCATCAGAAGGGAAAAAACACCCTGGAAGCTCATTATTAGAGAGGTGGTAACGTATGCACTCGCAGCATATACCTTTACGCGAACATCCTGGATAAGAACATGGGCAATCCTGTATGTTTCTGTCTCTATTACTGCACTCCATCTTTCGCTTGTCTCCTTATTTCTCTCAACTTTCCCCTTATTTTCAGCCGCTCCACAAAAGGAATGCGGTCAATAAAAACAATGCCGTTTATGTGGTCTATCTCATGCTGTAGAATAACAGCCAAAATTCCACTGGCCTCTATATCAAGAGGATTACCTTTATCATCCAATGCCGACACCCAAACTTTTTCTGAACGTTTTATATTCAAGGTAAGACCTGGAAAACTTAAACAACCCTCTTCAAAGCGGATACTACCTTCTTTTTTTATTATATGTGGATTAACTAACTTAAATATCTCGTTCTTAAACTCAATAACAATAAGCTGTAAGTTGATTCCTGCCTGATTTGCTGCTAAGCCTACACCATCGGAGACTTTCATTAGGGAATACATCTCGTTAAGTATATCACGAATGTCATCATCCACATCCTTTACCTTTCTGCATTTTTTGCGCAGAATACTTTCACCCCATAAATGTATTCTTAATTTTGTTTCTCTCATCAAGCTCTACAAATTTGGGCTTAAAGTTTTTCAGCTGGCCCTCATCAAATATCCCATAAGAAAGGATAATTATTTTATCACCCACAAACCCTGTACGTGCCGCTGGTCCGTTCAAGCATATAACACCACTTCTTTTTTCTCCTTTTATGGCATAAGTCTCAATCCGGGAGCCGTTGTTAAGATTTAAAACCTCTACCTTCTCCCCCTCAACAATATCTGCTGCCTTCATAAGCTCCTCATCAATGGTTATACTACCCTTATAATAAAGTTGAGCCTCGGTAACCGTGGCATAATATATTTTTGATTTTAGCACAACTCTCAACATAATTATCTTAACCGCCTCAATCTTCTCTTTAATAAATCGAAGGTTAAAGAAGCAATCATAAGCCCCTCATCAGTAGGTATAACCATAATCTTTGTTCGAGAAGACACTACCTTACGCAGGTCTTTCTCAATAGAAGAAATCAAATCAGAATTATTTTCACCTATACCAGCAGTAAAACAAATTGCATCTGCTCCTCCTAAAACCATATAGTAAGCACCAATGTACTTTTCAATACGGTACTTGAACATCTTAAGAGCAAGCTGAGCACGTTTATTCCCTCTCTTTGCTTCTTTTTTTATTTCTCTTATATCATTACTTACCCCTGAAATCCCTAGCAAACCACTCTTTTTATTAAGAAGTTCATCTACCTCTTTTACAGACAACTTTTCCTTATTCATCAAATACAATACTGCTGCTACATCAATATCTCCACACCGCGTTCCCATCATAAGACCTTCTAATGGGGTAAATCCCATTGAGGTATCAACAGAGCGGCCCCTGTCAATCGCAGCAATGCTACAACCATTCCCAAGATGACAAGTAATAAGCTTAATTTTATTAAGGGGCTTCCTCAAAAGATGCGCGGCACGCGCTGCTACATACTGATGGGAAGTACCATGGAAACCATATTTTCTAATTTTGTCCTTCTTATAGTACTTAAAAGGAATCGCATACATATAGGCGTAATCAGGTATAGTTTGATGGAAAGCTGTATCGAATACTGCAACCTGCAATACTTCTGGTAAAGTGTTAAGGGCAGCGTTAATACCCTCTAGGTTAGCAGGATTATGTAAAGGAGCAATTCTCACGCACTCTTTTATCTTTCTTATTACTCTTCTATCAATAACATGGGGCTGACGAAACTCCTCTGCACCATGCACAACTCGATGACCAATAGCATTTATCTCATTGAGATGCTCTATAGCTCTATCCTCTATCAAACGCGAAAAAACTAATTTCATTCCTTGGGTATGATTTAAAACCCCTGAATTTTTCTCGCCTATTCTCTCTATTAGCCCATAAGAAAGCAACTGTCCTTTAGGAAACAGATACAATTTATATTTGATAGAGGAACTTCCACAGTTTATGGTAAGAATTTTTACAGAGGAAAGCTTTAAAAAATCTTTTTTTCTTCTCTTACTCCTGCTCATCTGAAAGTTGTATTTTTTGTGCCCTGATAACAGTAACTGCTGTACAATCCACTATGTCATCTACACTACAGCCACGGGACAAATCACTACAAGGTTGAATTGTTCCTAAAACTATAGGCCCAATCGCTCTGGCATTAGCTAGACGCTCTGTAAGCTTATAGCATATATTACCGGCATCAAGATTGGGAAAAATAAGAACATTGGCTCTCCCTGCTACTTCGCTATCAGCGACTTTCCTCTTGGCTACTTCAGATACAATAGCAGAATCCGCCTGTAGCTCCCCGTCGATAAGAACACTGTCATCCTTGGACTTAGCAATATCTACTGCCTCCTTAACTTTATCTATCCACCTTCCCTCGGCACTTCCTTTAGTAGAAAAACTTAATAAAGCAACCCTGGGTACAATATCCAAAACGTCTTTAGCAAACCTAGCTGCAGAAAGAGCAATTAAAGCCAATTGGTCACTAGTGGGGTATGGTATAACTCCACAGTCCGCATAAACAAAAAGTCCTCCCTCTCCATAGCTACAGTTAGGAACTGCCATAATAAAACAGCTCGATACTATCCCATAACTTCTATCAATCATCAGGCAATTTAATGCTGCTCTAACTACATTAGACGTTGTATACACTGCCCCTGCTACAAATCCATCCGCATACCCTAAACGCACCATCATTGCTGCGTAATAGAGAGGGTTCTCCATAATCTCACGTGCTTCCTCTAAAGTAACCCCTTTTACCTGTTTTCGCTCATAAAATATATTGGCAAATTCTTCTTGCTTTTCAGGCTCAAGGTTATCATGAGTCAATAGTAAAGGTATCGCTATATTCTCTTTTTTTATATACTCTACAGCTTTAACAATCCGCTCGTCAGAAGCTTCAGGAAAAATAATCTTTTTGGGATCTTTCTTTGCCCTTTCTCTTAAGCCGCTAATTATCTTTTCCATAATGCCTCCTTTAGAAATTAGAAATTGAATATTACCACAAACTTACACTTCCTTCAACCCAAAAATTAGCATATTAATATTTGGAAATAAATATCTATTTACAATTATTGTGCTTTAATGTTAGAATATTCCCCTATGCTTACAGGATACCTGAGGGCTTTTATCGATATTATATTTCCTCCTCGTTGTTTTATATGTGAAAAAAAAACCAATGTAGAAATTATCTGTATAGATTGTAGAGAAAAAATTAAACCCCTTAACCCTCCCCTATGTAGAGTATGTGCAAGGGAAATACGAGGAAAGGACATCTGTGTATGTAAAAACTGCCGTAAGAGAAAAGTATTTTACGACAAAGTGATAAGCTGCTTTGTATACGAAGAACCTCTTAAGAGTCTAATCCACCTATCAAAATATAAGTATTATGATTATATTATGGAGTTTCTTTCTATTACGATGGTAAAACATATCTTGGCGATAGGTTTCTCTTTTAAAGATTACGATTTCATTACAAGTGTTCCCACTCATCTTTTGCGCTTAAGAGAACGCGAATATAATCAAAGCAATATAATTGCAAAAAAAATAAGTAAATTCTTAAAAATACCCCTTAAAAATGGTATAATCTACTGCAAAAAGAACAGACCATCACAAAGCGGTTTAAAAAAAGAAGCAAGGCTTAAGAACGTAGAAGACAACTTCTTTGTAAAAGAAGATTTAACTGATAAGAATATAATAATCATCGATGACGTAATCACAACAGGCTCTACTTTGTCTGAATGCGCAAAGGCACTAAAAGAAAAAGGGGCAAATAAAGTCTTAGGACTAACTTTGGCAAAAGCGCAATGAAAATACTAAGAACTTATATATTGAAAGACTTCTTCTCATCTTTTATCTTTTCCCTTCTATCTCTTACTTTAGTTATGCTACTAGGTAATTTAAAGAAGCTATCAGACCTTATTATCCGGAAAGGAATAAATATATCTGACGCTTTAAAAATCTTCTCTATGTTTATGCCTTATATTCTTGGTTTTACTATCCCTCTTGCTACACTTATGGGCGTACTTCTTGTTATGGGCAGACTTATTGCTGATAATGAGCTAATAGCAATCAATACAGCTGGTATTTCTCTCGCAAGAATTCTTACAATTTTCATCATTATAGGACTGATACTGAGCCTATTTCTTTTTATTCTCAATGATAAAGTTATCCCTTATTTCCACTATAACTACCGCAGTCGTCTAAAGAACATTTACACAAAGAACATCAATGCTATTATTGAACCGGGGGTTTACTTAGAGAACTTTAAAAATACCATTCTATATGTAGATGATATAAAAGAAAACAAACTAAAGAATATATACATATATGAAACAAATGATAAAGGGTTAAGCCGCTTAACCTATGCCAAGTATGGAGCATTTGTCGTAGATAACAATAAACTAACTATGCGTCTGGAGAGAGGGTTTAGAGATGAAATAAATCCTAAAGGCAAGAAAGAACTATATAGGCTTAATTTTAAAGTATTCTTTATAGAACTGCCTTTGAAAGATACTCAAGATAAACACGTTGAGAAAAAAGCTTCTGATATGACCTTCAAAGAATTAAAAGAAAGAATAAGACACTTCCGTGCATTGAAAATAGACCCTGTGGGGCTAAAAACAGAACTCCATAAGAGAGCAAGCCTGTCTTTCTCTCCTATAACATTTATAGTGCTTGGTTTTGGGATATCTCTGGTAGTAAGACATCGCGAGAAATCAATAAACTTTGGTATAGCCATATCAATTGCTGGTCTATATTATATCCTCCTTCTTATGGGAGAAGCACTTACAGAACATCACTACCTTACTCCTTTAGGAGGCATGTGGCTACCTAATATAACTGTAGCCTCTATAGGAGGATTTTTGATACTAAGAAATGCATATATTAGATAGATACATATTAAAAAAAGTTGCTTTCTCCTACCTTTTTATAGTCTTGAGTTTTGTTGGTCTACATTTTATTATCGACCTTTTTTCCCATCTGAAAGATTTTCTACAGACAAAAGTATCATTCTATATTGTCATTCAATACTATCTCTATTCTCTTCCTCTCTTTTTTCTCCGCACAAGTTCTTTCGCCTTACCTATAAGCATCTTATACTCTCTGGGTGAGTTTAATCGCGATAATGAAATAGTTAGCATGCGCTCGTCAGGAATAAGTATCGAGAGAATGAGCTTGCCTATAATTGTTTTTTCCCTTCTACTTTCTTTTATTGCATTCTTTCTTCAAGAAAATCTCCTTATCTATTCTCAAAAAAAAGCTAACGACATTGTTATAGAATTCCTGGAAAATAAACCGGGGAAAAAGAAAGTAGAAAGAAATTTTGTTTTTCATAGCAACAATCAGCTTTTTTTTGCTTCGGAATTTTGTCCTAAAGAGAATATGTTAAAAAATGTTACCATACTTAAAGAATCTCCTGAAGGGAAAATAGAGGAAAAAACCATGTGTCAGACATTGGTGTTTGACGGTGAACACTGGAAGGCAAAAGAACTTATAAGTTACAAATTGAACGAAAATGCTGAAATCGCTGAACAGCCCTTTTTAGAGCATGAACGTATAATAAATCTTAACCTAAAGCCTAAAGAATTATTATTTAAAAAAAGTTCATTAAGCGAGTATATTCCCTTAAAGAGAATAAGAAAAGAAATAAAAATATTAAAGAATACCCCTCCATCCGGCTTTCTCAACAATCTTATTATTAACTACCATAAAAAGATTGCAGAGCCTTTTTCCCATCTTTTCCTAGCCATAGGCGTTCTTCCTTTTGCCCTTGAGATAAGAAAAAGAAAAGCAACCCTCTCTGCTGTGGTAGGAGGGTTTATATTTGGCTTTCTCTATTTTTTAATCTCTTCAATAAGTATTTCTTTGGGAAGAAAAGATATCCTTATTCCTTATCTAAGCAGCTGGGTTGCCCCTCTTTTCTTTCTCTCTATGGGAATAAGCGGACTTATTTTGATAAGATAGCGAT
>CAYVYZ010000058.1:0-8622 GCA_964455875.1 uncultured Planctomycetia bacterium
CTCCTTCATGATAAAAATAATTTCCATCAGATGTAACTGTAAATCCACTTCCCAACAGTGCTGCTTGAGAAAGAATAGCTGTGCCCCGAACCGCAGGACCTGTAGTGTTAGCATTTATAACCACTAAACCTGCGGGATCGTCTAGGGTAGTGTTGCCTGTCCCAGTATAGTAATTTGTTCCCCCTACGGTGCCGCTTGCAGTTATATAAAATGTCATAGAAACAGTAGTTCTTTCTTTGGTATATACTCCTTCGGGAATTTTCGCTCCGCTAGCATAACTGCCTACGACCCCTCCTGCATTAGCAGAAGCTATATCAAAAGTTAAATCTCCCTCACCAACAGTCACCCAAGAACCCGTAGTACTATTGTACAGCTCAACTTTATGTATAGTAACTATATATTCGCTTGGCGTAGCGGGTGCTGTATCCGCTTGGCTATAATTAATATACGATACAAAAAATACCAATGTTAAAAATATAATTCTCCTCATTGCCTATCCTCCTCGTTATTAGCTTCCTCTTCCAATTTCTATTGTCATCCCTGCGCTCTCACTCCATTTCTCCACCACAATCTCATAATTTCTTTCTACAGGTTTAAGCGTCTCTTCTTTTAAATCTCTTCCGGGGAAAGGCTCGTCTGACAAAGCAAACGCTTCTTTAAAATCAGAAAGTTTGTCAAAAGCAATATTGCAACGCACCCTTCCCCCGTATTCCTGTTCTCCTTTGTTATCGTCCCAGGTATAAAATTCCAACAGAAGTGCATCGTTGAGTCTTGCCTCAAGGCGTGTTTTCCATCCTGCTTTATCTGAGAATTTATCAAAATCATACCAGAATCCTGAAGCATAAAACTTAAGCCAGGGTAAGTATGGCAAAGGAGCACCCACTTCAAAATCCAAGCCATCGGCTACCCGTTCATAAGTGGTAGACGAAGGTGAGTCTTCCACCACTCTCTTTGTTGTTATGCCGAAGTAACTATTAAAACGCGCCTCTAAAATCTCACCCAGTGCCTCAAACCCTACTCCTAAACGGCCATGCTCATGAAGGTCTTGATAATCACCGAAGATATTCGCCCCTAAGAGAAGGTTATCCCTTGCAAGCTTTCTATACCCTAATCCAATATTATAAGTTAAATCTCCTCCTTTTAAAGAAATACGCGGCTGGTAAAACAGCGTATCAACCTTATCAGGCGATTGATAGAGGGGCTGAACAGTCTGAAAATAAAATATAGGACGGCTGTCACTCTCATACTGGGCTGAGATTTCTACTCTCTTGAGCCACTCCGGGGTTTCCTGAGAGAAAGAACTAGTTGAAAAGAAAATGATTACTGCAGATATTATAAAAAGAAACAAAACTAAATTTTTTCTCATACCTACCTCCTCATATAATAGGCGTATCTTACGATTATATCTGGCCTCCTGGGTTATGCTTACAACATTAAGGATAATCTAAGTATTAATTTATGCAGATATATTTTTATCTCTTTTTGTAAAAACAAAGACTATCATAAGTAGAAAAGATGTCAAGTAAAAAACAATTTACACACAATATTCTACAGTACCAAACTAATCTTCACTTTTATTGATTGATAAAATATTTAAAAGTTGGGCGATGAAACAAAAGGAAATATACCAATAACTATATTAACTTTGTTAATCAACTACTGGAAGGAGAAGATAATTTATCTTCCAATACATAAATTGTCTGGCTGTCTAATAAAAATCTTTCTATTCTTTTGTTTACATCCACTTCTCTTTCTTTATCGCTCCCTATTAAATCCTTTATTTTCTTTGCTAAGTCTTTCTTCTGAAGAGCAAAATCCTCGTTAGAAAGACTACGAACTTCATCCATTATATTTCTTAGTGCAGGAACTTTTTTAACTATCTTTTCTTGTTCGGTGCGAGGATATTTTAGGTAAATTCTCTCAACAAATCTTTCAATGATTTTGTCTTTTTTATTCATATATCGATATTGAGGCATTTCTCTTATCCGTTCAAGTAGTTTTACCAATCCTTTATCTTCTTCACTCTGGCCTATACGCGCTGCTCCTTTAGGGGGGATAGCACAAGGTTTAAAGGCCTTTATATTGTAAATCTGGGTAGGGTTAAGAATAAGCTTTATCTGGTATGCTGCCCTATCCAAAACTTCTATATACTCTCGGCGTAACTTCTGAGTATAAATATTATTCTGATGTATACTTCTTGCTAACCAACTTGAAGGCTGCGGTACTTCCTTCTTAACCTCGCTTTCAAGTTCACCAAGCAAACCGACCTGTTCTTTCTTTTCAGCTTCCATCTTTTCTTTGAGTTCTTTGCGGAAGGAATTGATTTCCTTTGCCTTATCTAATATAAAATTCATCTGGTCTTTGGTAAGATAAAGTCCATTTATGAGATTATAAATAATAATGCGTTTATGTAATGAGTCATACGATTGCCCTAACTCACTAGCATTACAACCAAAATATAAGGTTGCCACAAAAACATTAAGAAAAATAATAATCTTTTTTGTTTTATTCATATTTATTCCCCGTTATATTAGACGTAAAGAAAAGAGAAATAGTTGACATTTATATTAAACAACTGTTTGTATTCTAAGAGAAAAATAGTAGAATTAACCTATGGGTTACATAGAAATCTTTATCCTCTCTTTTGTAGTTGCTCTCTCGGGCGCTTTAGCCCCTGGTCCTCTGTTAGCAGCGGTAATCTATGAAAGTTCGCGGTTCGGCGCTAAAAGTGGACCACTCCTTATACTAGGGCATGCAATTGCAGAAATTGTTATAGTAATACTTATTGTCTTAGGGGCAACGCACTTTATTAATAATCCTATTTTCTTTAACACTGTCTATATTATAGGCGCAGGGGTACTTTTCTACTTTGGTCTGAAAATACTGTTTTCTTTAAATAAAATAAACCTCAACTGCGCCTCTGCACCACAACTAAAATCCTCCCATCTTACTTTGAAGGGAATAACCCTCAGTGTAATTAACCCTTACTGGTCAATATGGTGGCTTACTATTGGCTTAGGATTAATCTTGAGTGCAGAAAAACAGGGATTAACAGGACTGTTTTTTTTCTTTTCGGGTCATATCATGGCTGATTTAGGATGGTATAGTCTTGTCTCATGGTCTACTGCGAAAAGTAAAAAGATAATGTCTCTTCGTATCTACAAAAGTATCTTAGGAACCTGCGGAGTCTTTCTTTTGGGATTTGGTATTTATTTTCTAAAGGGTGTTGTAGAAACCATTAGATTTCCTTAAGACTTTCTTCGATGCTATCACGCATAAGTACTAATATTGCTGAGTGGGGTACAACAATATAACGTTTCTTCTCAAATTCAATTTCAATCCCCTGGTCACGCAAAAAGATGCAATAATCACCTTCTTTTGCCTGAAGAGGAAAGTATTTATCTTTCGATGCCTTAAGCCAGGGCTCCTCACTCAACAACGTAGGGTCAGGTACAGGGTAACCCGGCCCCGTCTTAACTACCCTTCCTGTGTTAATCTTTTCCTTCTCTTTCACCCCTTGAGGAAGATACAGCCCTGCGTCGGTTCTTTCCTCTCCGCTGTCAGGTTCTATAAGTACCTTATCTCCTACCAATATTAGTTCTTTCTTCATAATCCTTTTTAACAATTCTACAGTACAAAAAGACGCTAATCAATCCTTATTTTTCTCTCTGGGAAATTGACTCTATAACTTTCTCAATTCTATTCTCAATAGCTCTTTCCATACCCTGCGGTATAAGCTTCTTTAGTCTGTTCTTAAAATCAGATTCTAACCACTTGAAGTTCATTGAGTTAAAAAGGCCAGAGAGCTGGAAGTCAAAATTTACTTTCTGGGCATTTTCTTTTCCCAACATCCTTAACAACCGTTTAAATTTAGCAGAACTATTAAGCAACTTCTCTGAGAATACTAAAGATATTCTGCTCGATACCAAATCATTATTAGAAATTCTAAAATACCCGTTGAGATTGACATCGTTTGATTTAAGAGTAATGTTTTCAAGACGCGACCCTTTTTCATCAACATAAAAGTCGCTGTATAAGCTGTTAAAATAAACCTTTCTAAGCACAGGCAAATTGAAAAACTTTGCCAGCCAATTAAAAAATATAATATTATCCAGATACCCTTCACTTATTGTAAACTCTCCCCAAAACTTAGAATAAGGGTAGTTTTTGTACTGCAAGAGACTATCCATCCTGCCGTATACCTTCTCGAGATATTCAAGTACACCTTTAAGATTATGCGCGCTAGCTCCTTTTATATTAGCGCGAAAGAAACTCTTAAAAGGAAAAGAACTAACATCAAGCCATCCTCTTCCTTTAAATATACCATCATAAATACGTGAGTTAAAAGATACGGATTTAAGATACCTATCCCTTAAGTTAATAATGGAATGGAAATTGCTTAAAGAGATATTGTAGACATCATCTCCTGCACGATACTCAATTTCTGCTTTATCAAACTCAGCATTGAACTCTTTTTCCCCTAAAGGAAGTAAAGATAAATTGTTAATCTCAACCCCTAAGCTGTCAACTACCTCTTTAGTGGGCTTCCTTCTTATAAACTTAAGCAAGACCTTACCGTTAAAGTCACCTTTTTTATATTTCCCTTTTATATGTAATAATGTCTTCTTGGGGTTAACAGATTTTGACGAAAAAGATTGGCGAGGATAGGAAGATAACATTACTTCTATCTCGGCAGTCTCTTTTAAAGATACTATACCCTCTAAATGAAAAGGAATATTGTTAAGGGAAAAATCTACATTTTTTGCAGTGATTTTATTAGGTAAAACCTCTAAGTCCACATAGAGGTCGTAAATATTAAAAGAATCTTTAGAGCCGCCCATTATGCTTACAGAACTACTCTTCCGTTTATGCCAGAAACCCTTAATCATTTTAAGCAAAGACTTTTTCTTTAAAGAGGAGACAAGCTCAGGATTGTTTAAAATCATCCCATGTAGTTTGATTATGTATTTATTAATATCACCCCATAATTTTGCATATATCTGCTCATAAGAAACCTCTAAACTTTCTATACTAAATTCTTCTCCCTTGAGGAACCCCTCTATCTTATACAACAGAGGCTCAAAAGAATGCACATATTTTCCATTATGATAATGGCCTATAGTAACTTCTCCTTCGCTATAGATATTTTTTCTTATATCCACATAAATATTACTATCTAAACCCACCGCAGAAGAAACACCTTCATACGGGGGAAGAATAAACAAAGCATTCTTCATACTGATTTTTGCTTCTTTACCCTCTATAATATTAGCCAGGGCCCTGATAATCTTTTTAAGGTCAACACTTAAAATCATATAATAAGACAAATCGAGACGAAAACTCTCCAGGCTAACATTAGAAACATAAACCTTCCTTCTTAAGAATAAATCCCCCAAAGATAAAGATAGTGTTACAGTCTTGGCAAAAAAAGGAGACTCCTCCTTCTTGGAAGCTAACGCGCCAAAGGAAACATTTCTAAAGATAAATTTATTAGGAAACACAAAATATATACCCCCTATATAGACATCTCCTTTTGTATAACTGGCTAATACACTTTCAATGCTACTCTTTTTCTGACCTAAGAATATGTTCAACAATACAAAAGGTGAAGAAATTATGACAATAATTAAGAAAAAATTAGTGACTTGTTTAAAAAGAGGCTTCGAAAAATTTCTCACCATCAACATACACCTCAACGTGGTCGATGAAGTATACTGCTCTGTATTTCTTCTGAAGGGGCGATAAGTAATTAATTTCGCGGGAATCTCTAAAGAGAAGGGTTATTTGTCTAAAAGTCAATATATTTTTTATGTACTGGTTTCTTCTATCTTTATCTTTATTTAACATTTGAGAGAGTTTAAAAAGATATACGTAGGAAAAAAGCTTTCTTTTACTAAGTTCCTTAGAGTCCGCAATCTTTTTAAATACAGAATATGCATCATTGTAATCACAAATAGAAAAATAATACTCCCCTTTAGCGAAAAGTGCGTATTCGAAAAATGGCGAGAAAGGAAACTCTCTTGTAAGCTCATCAAAAATCATAAAGGCAAAATCCAAACTCCCTCTTTTAGCATAACTTATTCCCTCATAATATAAGGCCTTATCGCCAGAGGCATAAGATACGCTAATAAAACTAAAAAATGCTACAAGTAGAATAAATACACGCACACTCCTGTACATAAGCTTAAGTCTTATTGATATTAACTCTCTTAAAAGATTTTATCTTGGCCTTAAGACAAGATTTCTTTTCCCTTAGGAGACGAGAAATGTTCTTCTGTCTGCGGGTAACCTTTTCTTTTGGCATAATAGTTTAAGACTACTCTAATCAAAGATAACCGTTTTATTGTTGTAAACCAGTATCTTTCTTTCCAGATGCCATCTCACTGCTCTTCCCAAGACCATCTTTTCCAAATCTTCGCCTTTACGTACTAAATCATTTAAAGAATCACGGTGGCTTATCCGCACTGTATCCTGCTCAATGATAGGACCGCTGTCTAACTCCTCTGTTACATAATGACTTGTGGCACCAATAATCTTTACCCCTCTTTTGTAAGCCTGCCGGTAGGGATTTTTTCCTGCAAAAGCAGGCAAGAAAGAATGGTGAATGTTAATTATTCTGTTGGGAAAATTCTGGACAAACTCTTTGCTTAAAATCTGCATATAGCGTGCTAGTACAATCAAATCTATATTCTCCTCTTTAAGAATATTTATTTCTTCCCTTTCCTGCACCTCTTTATTATTCCCTTCTATAGGAAACTCTAAAAATTTTATATTAAAAAAATCTGCTATTCCCTTAGCATCGGAATGATTACTTATCACAAAAGGAATCTCGCAGTTTAGCTGTCCCGACTGATAACGCAAAAGAAGGTCATAAAGACAATGCAAATGCTTTGATACAAAAATAGCAACGCGTGGCACACGAGACGTAAAATAAAGGTCGTAATGCATATCAAACTCATTGATAAGAGGTTTTAGACTTTCTGGTATATCTTTGGGGGCAATAGTAAAATCTTTTAAAGACCATTCAATACGCATAAAGAACGTGTTAGTATAATTATCTATATGCTGGTCGGAATGTTCGATATTTCCGTTGTGGGAATATATGAAATTAGATATCTTAGCAATGATTCCCTTCTTATCTGGACATGAAATCAAAAGAATGGCGTTATCCATTTCTTTCTCATTATATTATTCTATTTGTATTAAATCAACTTTTTCTTAGCCAATCTAAAGGTAAGGTTTAATAGCTGCATATATTCTTTGTGCAATAATTTTGTACCCTTTACTGTTAGGATGAATATAATCTGACTTAAGTTTGAGGTTGTTGATAATTCCCTCTAAAAGATGTGGAATAAAAACTGTCCCATGCTTTCTTGCTATCTTTCTTAAATGCACTGAGTATCCTCTCATAATAAAACCTGTGCTTACATCGCATAAAACAACTATCGCTCCTTTTCCTTGAATATGTGTAATTATCTCTTCTAAATTCCTCAGCGTTTCCTTTAATGGCATTTTTCTTAGAAAATCGTTACCTCCCAATTCTACTATTACAAGATAAGGGTTCTTATCTAAAACATCTCTCTTAATACGTCTAAGAGCACTCATTGTTGTATCACCTGAAACACCTGCGTTAATTACATTACGCTCTATCATCTGCGCCAAGTAAAAAGGGTAATTTTTACCTTCCTCTGCACCAACACCGTAAGTAATGCTGTCTCCAAAACAAACTACATTTTCTCCTGTGGAATTTAAATTTTTTATGGAAGGAGAACAACCTAACAAAAAGAGAGTAAGAAGTAGAGAAAAACCAAATCCTTTCTTTATATCCGTATTCGGGCTTACCTTCCCTCTAATAAAATCCCTTACGAAATATTTTAAGCTAAACTTGTTTGGGTTCATTCGGAAAATTTATGATTTATTTCTTTATTGCCTTAAGTCTTCTTTTTACCTCTCCCTTGATTAAATCGTAACCAAATATACTGCCTAATACCCCCCAAAAGACAGCAACTAACACTCTGTCAAAAACGGCAATAACAACTGCCCTATCGAGTGTCAATCCAGAATTCATTAAAAGCAAAACAAGGGCGGTATCCTTAAATCCTGCTCCTGCCGGCGCTGGAGAAAGATACCCTATGGCAAAAGATATAGATACAATTTTTATGATGGATAAAACCCCGGGATTAAAGCTAAAAATCCTGAAAAGAAATAAATAGTAGCAAATAAATAGTAGCATATTTAAAAAAATAAGCGGCATAATAACAGGGATTCGTCTGGCCATATCTTTTAATACCGTTAAGACGTTCTTTGCCGCTTTAGTAAAATTTTTACTTTTTAGCCACCCCAATATTATTATAAAAACTAAAATTGGAATAAAAATAAACGGTATTTTTACAGCAATTTTTGCCCCAAAATAAATCCCCAGCCCCAACCATAACGATACCCCCAACGCTTCTAAAAGCAAAAATGCCGATAAGGCTTTATAGAACGGTAAATCTTTATTACGGGAAAGATAGCTTGATGTAAGATATCCTGAGCCGGTAAAAAGAAGTTTATTGAGCGTTATAGCGGTAGTAATGAGCTTAAAGGCCTCTTTTATGGTTAATTCAGGATATATAAGAATAT
>CAYVYZ010000059.1:0-8465 GCA_964455875.1 uncultured Planctomycetia bacterium
CAGGATAGAACTTATCCAAAGTTACTCCTGCTAATATGTCTTTTTCTTCGAGTGTATTTAATATTTCTCTGGCGTTGTCTATATGCCATACAAACTCATTAAAAACTAATGTCTTAAAAGGGAAAGTTACTTCTTTTATTTCTTTTAGTCTTTTTATGAGGTAATGAGTGTTATTTAGAGAATACAGTGCTGCTTTTTTGAATCCTTCTTTACCTAAGAGGGCAAGATATATAGCAGCTGCAATTGCATTAAGGGATTCGTTAGAGCATATATTACTTGTTGCTTTTTCTCTTCTTATATGTTGTTCGCGTGTTTGTAAGGTAAGGCAGAAAGCAACTTTGCCTTCCGAGTCTTCAGTTTTTCCCACTATTCTTCCTGGCATTTGACGTAAGTATTCTTTTTTTGCAGCAAGGAATCCAAATGTAGGGCCGCCAAAACAAAGATTGTTGCCGAGAGGTTGGCCTTCGCCGCATACTATATCTACTCCCAATTGTTTTGGTTCCTTAAGTAACGCCAGGCTCATAGGATTGGTTACTTCTATTAAAAGTATATTTTTATCCTTTATCATAGTGCTTACTCTATGAATATCTTCTATTAAGCCAAAGAAATTGGGGCTTTGTACGATTAGACAGGAAACGTTATTTTCCAAAAGAGTTTCTAGTCTATCAGTATCTACTAACCCCTCGTTATTGTAAGGAACTTCTATGATAGAATAGTCGCTGTGTTTGAAATAAGTATTAAGGACTTCTCTGTATTCAGGATGGACACTTTTTGCAATTATAATACTATTTTTCTTGTTTATTCTTAGACTCATTGATGTTGCCTCTGCCAGGGAGGTGGCGCCATCATACATAGAAGCATTACTTACATCCATGCCTGTTAGTAAACATATAAAACTTTGATATTCATAAATGGCTTGTAATACTCCTTGGGAACATTCTGGTTGGTAAGGCGTATAAGAAGTATAAAACTCACTGCGGTAAACCAGATGTTTCAATGCGCAGGGGATGTAGTGGTCGTATAATCCTGCCCCCAGAAACGAGTTGAACTTATTGATACTTTTGTTTCTTTTTGCTAGATTATTTAATGTATTACTCACTTCTAATTCGCTTTTTCTTTCTGGTATGAAAGATAAATCGTCAATTCTTGTTTCTTTGGGGATATGGTCGAATAGTTCTTCTAGCGAAGACAAACCAATTTCTTTTAGCATTTTTTCTCTATCTTCTGGGGTATTGAGAATATAAGGCATATATTTGAGGATTAATGGCTTTCTTTTTCAATAAATTCTTTATAGGCTGCTTCATCCATAAGGTTGTCCAATTCAGTTTTATCTTTGATTTTTATTTTAAACATCCATCCTTCATCGAAAGGGCTTTCATTGATAAGCTGAGGATTGTTAACCAACTCTTCGTTTATCTCAGCTATTTCGCCCGAAAGAGGTGCATATATTTCACTGGCTGCCTTTGTTGACTCAACAGTGGCGCATTGGTTGTTTTGGGTTACTTCATCTCCTACTGAAGGAAGTTCTACGAAGACAATATCTCCCAGTTCTGACTGCGCATGATCGGTTATACCTACAGTAGCAACGTCATTGTCTATTCTGGCCCACTCGTGAGTTTTGGTAAACTTCATCTCTTCCATTATTCCCTCCCTTTTACTTTTTCGTATTAATTTTTATAAAAGGAAGCTTATCTATTCTGGCACGTAATAATTTCCCTCTTATTTCTATGTATATGTGGTTCTCTATGGAAGTTGAATTGATATATCCCATGCCGATAAATTTATCTAAATTAGGAGAATAAGTTCCACTTGTAACTGTGCCGATACAATTATTTTTGGTGTCATATATAGCATACCCTTGACGGGCTACTCCTTTTTCTTCCATTACAAACCCTATGCGTTTTCTTGATACAGGGGTCTTAAGGATATTTAGCATCTTTTCTTTTCCTACAAAGTCTTTTTCTTTTACTTTTACTGCCCACCCAAGAGATGCTTCTATGGGGTTGGTTGATTCGTCAATTTCATGCCCATAAAGAGGGTATCCTGCCTCGATTCTTAGAATATCCCTTGCACCTAACCCTGCCGGAGAAAGAGAAATCTCCTTTCCTAACTCAAGAAGTAGTTCCCACAGAATAGAGACGTCTTTATTTGGACAGTAAAGTTCGAAGCCATCTTCTCCTGTATAACCGCTGCGAGACACCAGGCACTCAAACCCAGCTATCATTGTATAGATAAAATGCATATATTTTATCTCTCTTATATTAGGGGATATTTTTTCCATTATTTTCTCCGCATATGGCCCCTGTAGAGATAAAAGGGCTGTTGAGTCACTTTTATCCTCAATTTCTACAGATGATGTCTTGTTTCTGTAAAGCCAATTTATAATCTTATCCTTGTTGGAAGCGTTTACTACACATAAAAAATGATTCTTTCCAAGGTGATAGAGCATAAAATCGTCAAGAATTGTTGCTTTCTCATTAATGAATAGATTGTATTGAAGAGAGTGAATTTCTAATCTATCAACATTGTTAGTTGTTAAATACTGAATAAATGAATGTGCGTTTTCCCCTTTTATTTCTATCTCCCCCATATGAGATACATCAAATAAGGCACAGTTATTGCGGCAATTCTTTGTTTCTTTTAATATACCGTCGTACTCTATGGGCATCTCCCACCCGGAAAAGTTTACTAGTTTTGCATTAGCTTTCTTATGGTAGGGATAAAGAGTTGTTCTTTTAAGTTGTAGAGATTTTGTTTCTTCCATAGGCAAAAACAGGACTATATTTTATCACCAATTAAATATTTTTCTATAAATTTTTATAAGTGTCTGTAGCAAAATAAGTCATTATTTCTTTAAAGAAATCAACTGCCTTTTCATGTATAGAAAAGTCTGCTATTTCGTCTAACCTGTTTATCATAGGGTTTATGTTAATTATTTTTAATCCTTTCTCTTTAGCGTAGTAAGGAAGGCTAGCCGCAGGATATACTTCGGCACTGGTTCCAATACATAGCATTGTTAGAGACTGATTGATGTATTGATAACTTTTTTCTATCTCTTTGGAGGGTAACTCTTGTCCGAAAAAGACAACGCCGCTTTCTAAGCGGTCATCGCATCGGGGGCACGTTCCTATAAAAGATAGTAATTTCCTTATTAATTTATTCTTTCTATTTTCTTTCTTTATGTTATAGATGAAATTCTCTATTTCTTCTTTTTTCTTTTTTGTTTTGTAGCCGCATTTTTTGCATAAGAATACATAAGCATTACCATGAATTTCTGCCACTTCTTTATTGCCTGCTTCATGATGTAGATTGTCTATGTTCTGGGTTATTATTCCTATAAGGAGACCTGTATTCTCAAGATGGGCTAAAGAAGAATGAGCGTGATTTGGTTTTGCCAACATGATAGTTTTATAAATATCTACAATAAAATCTCGCAAGCTAAAGGGGTTGGTTAGGAGTAAATTATTAAAAGAGTCTTGTGCTGCAAACAAGTAGGGGTCGTATTTTTCCCATAGACCACCTTTTCCTCTAAACGTCGGTATTCCGCTTTCGCTGGAAATGCCTGCTCCGCAGAAGGCTACCAATTTCCCCTTTCTTATAATATTAATGATTTTATTCATCTTTTACAATAAACGATAGTGTTCTCTTATTGGTTTTGTCACGGCGCCAAGAAAAAAAGGAGTATTCTGAACACTTACTACAAATGTCAACATCAAAAAAATTCTCTTGGGGCATGCCTTTTTCAATTAGAGAGCTTTTTATAAAAGAAATTATATCTAAGTAGAGGCAGTTTTCTTTCTGGATAATAAATCTGGAGAAAGGCTTAACTGTTAAGAAATCTTTACCTATTCTGTAGCAGCATTTTCTTAAACCCACTCCAGCAATAGCATAAGAGGAAGAAAAATCTATATCTAAATTATTTAGGATTCCTTTCTTTGCTCCCTTCCATCCTATATGGACAAGGCCAATTTGTTTTTTCATATTATCTATTATAAAAAGAGGCAGGCAATCAGCAGTTTTTATTATAAGAATAAGGTTTTTCTTCTGAGTGATTAAACCATCGGCGGTATGCATTCCCTCTCTATCTGTAAAGACTATTTTTGAAGAGTGTAACTGTTTTAGATGGGTATAATAAATATTTTTCCTCTCAAATACCCTTTTGATATCCTTTTCTATGGTAATGCCTTCTATGTAAGGCTTTGTGAACCCTAAAGTAACAGAAAAGTCAGTTTTAATCCCTTTTATAAAATAAGCATAGTTATTTTCGATTAAGTTCATCTATTTCTACAAGTTTATTGTGGCTGGTTATTCCTTTTACAATTTTAATATTTTGTTTTTTTACATTGAAGTATTTACACAGCAACTCAATAAGACGCTTATTGGCTTTTCCTTTTACGGGAGGTGTAGAGAGATATACTTTTATACGGTTATTGTCTTCTTCTATTTTTTCTTTTTTAGCGCGGGTGATTACCTTGATCGAAACTATCATAGTGAGTAAAAGAGTTAACTCTTATCTTGAATGTCTCTAATTTTCTTCGTACATCCTCGAATTTAGCTGAAGAATCTTTTATATGTGTTCCTAAGATGTTATATTCTTTTAGTATATTCTCTATGTCATTTGCCATACGTTTTATGTAATCGTAAATTATCCTGGATTTCTTTTCGATCTTTAGTGCTTCTATGCCGATAAAAAGAGTTTGTAGGTATACATAGAAATTATTAGGTCCAACAACAAATACCCTTTTTTTGTGAGCATATTCAAGAACGTTGGTTTCTGTTATTAGAAAGTAATAAAGTGCCTCTGAGGGAACATACATAAGGGCAAAATCAAATGTTCCTTCGTCAGGAAGTATGTATGATGAACTTTCATCAATTCTTTTTTTAATGCCGTCCAAAAGGATGCGCCGTAATTTGTCTTTATCTTGGTCTGGTGCCTCAAGATAGTTCTGGAATGTATCAAGGGAGAATTTAGCATCGATAGGTATGGAAGCGGTAGGTAGCTTGATTAGAAAGTCAACTTTTTTTCCATTGCGAAAAGTATGTTGGGATATCACCATTTCCTTAGGAATAATATCTTTTATCAGCTGTTCTAAGATACTTTCTCCTGCTACTCCTCTTTTTTTGGTGGGCCGAAGAATTCCAGAAAGTGACTGTGTTAGGGAAAGAATTTCTTCAGCTTCTTTATTGATACTTCCTATTTCCTGGTATAGGTGGGTGAGTTGTTCTGTAATATGTTTTTGGGTATCGAAGAGCTGAGTATTAGTTTGTGTAAGGTTACGGTTGATGTCATCTTTTAAAGTATCAATTTTTTGATGTAAAAGTTCATCAGGAGTATTTCTAGAAAGTTTTATAGCAAGTATTATAACAACGATAGCAAGAATGCAGATGATAAATGTAAGAAAGTATACTGTCATTTATCAATTAGGCCTTTTATCTTTTTAAGAATGGTTTGAGGTTCAGCCATCCTCCCTTCACCATAGTCACCACAGGCCAGTTCACCTCGGGCAGGATTTATAAACAAAAAATTAAGTTTTTCCTTAAGTTTTTTAATATTTTCCTGAATGGGATATTTCTTCCACATATTTTCATTCATTGCTGGCGCACATATTACTTTTACTTCACTAGGTAAGGCGCAGATTACCGTTGTTAAGAGATTGTCACATATACCATTAGCTATTTTTGAGAGGGTATTGGCTGATAATGGTGCAATCACACATATATCTGTCCATTTAGCTATAGATATATGTTCTGTAGTGTAGGAATTCATATTGAACATATCGATGAGCACTTCGTTATTGCTTAAGGTTTGAAAGGTTAAAGGTGTTACGAATTTTGTGGCAGAAGGAGTCATTACCACTTTTACCGAGAAACCTTCCTTTATAAGCTCTCTTGTAAGGAAAGCAGTTTTATAGGCGGCAATTCCTCCACAAATGCCAACAAGAATGTTTATTTTTCTTTTTTGATGCATCTGGAGTAAAAATATTCTAAATCACCTCATACGAATTGTAAAGGATAATTTGTCTTGGTAGTTCTTGGAAACGTTTTCAGCCAGTAAAGTTGATATATTGAAAAAATATTTATAAAAATGGTATTTCTAAAGAAGAGGGCTCTTTCCAGAGCCAAAGCCACGGGCCCTCCTCTCGTAATGAGGGGAGGGTATTCTTATATAACATATTGATTGCCAATATCTTATGTCATAGAGATTATTTAAGGGAAGAGAAAATATCAAAAAGGCTTTGTGCTAATTCGCCAAGAGAAGATACTTTTGTTATGGTAAAGCTGGGGTCAATTATAAAAGCACTATATTGTTTATTTTGAGGACGGTATACGTTAGCAATCACCAGATTGAACCTGTTGGTTATTAAACTTCTATAGGCTTTCTTGAGAATGTATTTTGATTTAGTTTCGAGTTTAAACTGGACAAGAAAACTGTTTTTCGCAAGAGAATGAATGAGCTTGGTTAATTTTTGAGTGGGCTGAAGGCGCAACTCTATTTTCTTTCTATTCGATGGTATTTTTCCTTTAAAAGGCCGTTTTAATACATAATCGCTGACGGCGGCGGTATGAATAATCGCATCGTATTTGTTTCTTTTAAGTTCCTCTTTCAGCGCTTTTTTAAGTTCATCAAAATACCTAAAAAAAATAATTTTTATGTTTCTGCTTCGAGGAAAGCTTTCTATGCAATGGGGATTAATTAAAAGAGTGACTTCTGTTTTCTTTTTGAGAAAGTATTTAGCTAAAAAGAGCGACGTTTTTCCTGTAAATATATTAGTTAGAATCCTTACCTTGTCAATTTTTGCCCATGTTGCTCCTCCTGTGATTAGTATTCTCATTGTTTAGACCAAAAGATAATCTTTTTTTATCTTTTTTAAGGCGTTAAATATATTTTTTTTAACATAGGGGCAATTTTCTTCAACGGTTTTTATTATCCCTTTTACCAGCTCTCTGCGTGAATCTTTTCCGTACAGACATTCATAATCGGTAAATGGTATGTTGGCTTTTCTTGCAAAGTTATAAATGGTAGTTTTGTCTATATAAGCTAAAGGGCGGATAATTGTAAGTTTCCCATTAAATAGAGATATTTTTGGCTTCATCGAGCTTATTTCTCCAAAGAAAAACATATTCATAAGTATTGTTTCTGTAACATCATCAAGATTATGGCCCAGTGCTATCTTGTTACACCCGTATTCTTTTGCTGTTTCAAAAAGAACCTTTCTTCTATTCCATGAGCACCAGAAACAGTTTATGTTACTATTGCCCAGAGACAATTTTTTTGTCATAAAAGGAATATTATTTTCTTTGCAAAATTGGGCAACAGTATTAACGTTGACTTTTATAAATTCTGTAACAATGAGACAGGCAATAAAGTCAAATTTTATGGGGATTCTTTTTTTTCGCATGGCAAAGAGTTTAAGCAAGGAAAGGCTGTCAGCCCCTCCTGATATTCCAACAAGGATTTTGTCATTATCTTCGAGCATATTGTATTCTAATATAGATTTACCCATTGTCTTGTATACGTATTTTATTACCCCTCGCAGAGAAATTTTTGTTTTATTATTTAGTGCTACACTCATTTTCTTTTTATTCTTATTAAGGGATATCTTGAATAATCAGTTATACCAAAATATCTATCCGCCCTTTTTTGGTTAAGGGATACTTCCAGATATCCGAAGCTACCCTCAATAAAAAAGGGTAAGTTTACCTTCGCCTTATCATATGCGTCATAGAAGTTTCTTATAGTTTTTTTTCTGATGTAAGCGGTAAACCTATTATTCTTCGCAAACGATGTTAGCTTTTCTTTCTTAATGTTCGTTACTATGTTTCCAAAATTATCTATATAGAGAATGTTTCCTATAAGGTAATTCTTGGCTGTGTAAGGTTCAGGAAAGGTGAGTTTTCTTATTTCTTTTATCTCTTCGCCTATTTTTGTGAAGCTCTTTTTTGTTAAGTAAGCAGCAACAGGGGCAAATATATCTCTGCCGTGGAAGGTTGAGGATATATTTTTAATGAAGAATTCTTTTCTGTTTAGGAGAGCAATTCTTTTTATTTTATCTTCAGAGGCAGCAGGATATAATACCCCATTATCAGGGCCTACGAAATAATAATTATTTGTCTTTATTGCTATTGGATGTCTTTTTGTCCCGACGGTGGGGTCTACTACTACAAGAAAAATTGTATTTCTTGGAAAAAACCTATAGCTTTTAAGAAGAATAAACGCTGCTTCTTTTATGTTATGGGGGTAAACCTGGTGGGTTATATCTATGAATCTTAAGCTGGGGTTTATAGACAACATCACTGCTTTCATTACACCAACAAAATTGTCTTTATTGCCAAAATCAGTAATAATAGCTATTGTTTTCATGTTAAGAAGCTATCAAGTTCTGTCTTATATTTCTCGGCATATTTTACAATCTTATTCATCATCTCTACTACAACAGAAGGATGTTTTCCTACGGCAGTTTCAC
>CAYVYZ010000060.1:0-8387 GCA_964455875.1 uncultured Planctomycetia bacterium
CGGTTGAGGCTCGCCGCTAACCACCTTTTCTTTATGTAAAATATTATATGAGGTATCATAATAATAAAGGCACTCAATAGGCTCTTTGCCATCATAGCCATGTTTTTTACGAATATCCTCTGGTAAGATAGCGGTAGTTAACCCTAAATCAACAGAAGCAATGCCTTTAATTTCTTTATTTCCTATCTTAGTAGGTCGTACATAAAATCTTATTATCTCTCTGCCAGTAACCCTATCTACTCCATACCACCGTTCTTTAGACTTATCTTGCAAGCCTAATCTATGTACAAGAACGTAATGTATTGTTTTTATTTCTCCATTAGGTAGGGTTATTGAAAGTATCATATCCTCTTTCTCAATCACTGCCTTATCAACTTCTCTGACCAAATTATACTCCTCATCATAAGCAAATATCCTTGCAAACCTCTTGCCCTCTTTGTTTATTTCTCCTAAATTAACTGATGCCTCTTTTGCTTTGTAGAAAGTTATGAACTGTCCATTTTCATTCACTCCAATAAAGCCGGCCTCAACAGGATTCATCACCCAAGGATTACCCTTTACATTTACTTGCTGAACAAGATGATATTTGTATGTTTTATCATCAATTCTTACTTCTCTTTCCCCTAAATCTAATGCCCAGCCGGACTGTTGCGATAAGTTGTAGGTATAACGGCCTTTTTTATCTTTGTCAAAATCAGAATAAATACGGCTCACTTTAACAATAGAATCTTTATCTATATTAGTCCTCTTCAGCAACTCTTCACCTAATGCGTCTGCTGTCTCTTGTAAATTAACCAATATGTACTTGATATTGCCACCTTTATCCACAGGAGCCGTAAGCACTACCCTGCCCCAAGCATCGTAGCCAATGTATCTTTCAATTCCGCCGTTTATGTCGGTATGCTGAGCAATACGTAATAGACTAATAATATTCCCGTTGGCATCTTTAATAACCTTTACTCCTTCCAAATCGATAGAGTAACCATCCATATGCCATTTTCCGTCCTTACCCAGTCTATATCTGGTAGATGGCCCTTGCCGGTTAATCACTATCTTTGTTGTCTCATCCAACTTTCTGGCAGGATAGAAGAACTCATACGCTGCACCTGTAGGAGCTAATCTCATTAGAGTGCCGCCCTTACTAACTTCTTTAGCTAATTGCGCACGTTTATTGTCATTTTTCAACTCTTCATCAGCAATCCACTCGACTTTGTTATCACTTGATACAAAAAGAAGATGCGTTCTGTATTGCTCTGTCATGATTGCTTTACCTTTGTAATTTAAGAAAACAGGCTTGGAAGTATCTTTATCAATGAAATGGTAAAGCGGTCTGTATCCAGCAAATATAAGTTCGGCTACCTCTAACTTATGCTCGCCTGCGGTAAAAGGCAACGTTACTATCTCTTCGTTGTCATAAACATCATTCCCATTCTCATCTTTATACCAGAGATATCTTTTGAGTGTCTTTACCTGAGCTGCCCGCATGCCATCTAATAAATACTTTCTGCCCGAAGCAGTATTCAAAATAGGAGTAGTAAGAAATCTATTGCGGTAAGGTGTGGTTACAAAACCAATAACTTTTACACCTTTTCCTTTGGTATTAAAGCCGACATTCTCATCAAAATAAAGCTTGCCTTCATAAAAAGCGATATCACGGTCTAACATATAAAGAGGATAAGTAACAATGTTATTTTTGTTGCCGTTTATATAGATTTTGTACTGACCATCTGCTTTCCCATCCACACTGAGTTTAATTTCTCCTCTCCTTACTGCCCTGACCAGCTCTTCTTCGTTTAAGTAACGAACCTTAGTCAAATTATTTTGACCACCGGCTACTTTTGAAGGAATGGTAAAAAACTTTTCCTGCAACTCATTTAAGCATTTGTATGCTTCAAAGCCGGGTTCGTAGGGATAAAGTTTACCACTAACTTCCATAAGAAGCTTCTTTTTGCCAGAAGCAGTATCCTGCGTATAGAACCTGCCATCTCTAATCGCTTTTCTTAACTCTTTCCTATTTATAGGAAGCGCTTTTGAATCAGTATAAATTTTGCCCCATCCATTTAGCGTATCTATACGCGCCTGCATCATCTTTATCCCTGGTTCAACTATTCCAATTTTCCCTTTATTATGTTCGGGGAGTATAATAAGGGTATCTGGGGTTATACTTAAACCTTTAAGGTGTTTTTCCACAATTTTACGTTGAGTCTCTGTCAAGCTCTTTACTCTCTTTACATAGAGTAAATCTTCTTTTGTAAGAGTCCGCGGTAACTCATCTTGAGTAATAACAAGGCCATACCCAGATAAACCTTCACGATAAATCCTTACTGCTTTAGGCCCGGGAACAAACATCTTTCCATCGGAGGTGTAAAGGTAGCGCGCTTCAAACTCGCGAGGCATACCTTCTGTTATCACACCTTCTGCTTTAGCAGGATAGGCGCCTCGGAAAATCTCCTGTGGTGCCTTAATATCTTTTAAATCCTCTACGGCATTGCGTATTGCAATGGTACCAATAGGTTTAACTTTACCTTCATTATCTAAAACTTCCTTATTCAGGTCTCTTCCAAGAGATATTACCGGCCCTATAACTACCCCTAAACTATCCCAGTTGATATGCTGTTCTTTTTTACCATTACCCATATCCCAAGTTTCAACAACTGGCCACATTACTTTTACCCAACGGTAACCTCCGATAGGTAAACCTTCTTCATTTGGGTCGCCGGTAGATTTTATTGTCGAAAGCACCTTAACTTTAAAACTATCTTTGCTTGTACTTATCTTCTCTGCAACGTGTGATGGCTGTGCTACACTATACTTTCCTTTACTTACCTTACGAGACTCAAAGATGACATTCCTCTTAACCTCGGTTAAGAAACCTTCTGGCTTAGCTACTTCTCTTACCTCATTATCATCAACAATCCAGCCATATGTGTTGTCGGTTACTTTAAGGTGGGGATAATCAACTATTGCCAAGGTCTCTGCTTCTTTACCATCGACGCTAATAATAACTCTGGTAACAGTTGTTCCTTGTGGCACATAGAACTCTTTGCCATTAGAGAACTTATAAACTATATGGTCGGTTGGCTTAACCTTATAAGTAGCCATATTTAACCTTGCCGATTCCTGAGGAGAAAGAGAAAATGTCCCATAAGGGGTTATTAAATTTATATAAGGCACATAGACCTCAAAAGTCTTTGTCTTATCCTTTACTTTTATAACTATTTTCTGCTGTCCAAATTTACCTTCTGAACGCAACTTCTCAATGTGGGCTGAGAGCATACCAGGTATAACAATATTTCCTGTTAAAGGATTAACAGGTGCTGTTATAGAACCACGTATAAGATGCTGGTCGTTACTTAAATAGAAGGTATTTTCCTTACTAAAAGGAACTTCAACATCTACTGTAATGGGTGCTTCTTGTGGACTTTTATATACCTTAACTACGTGGTGAGTATAAGGATTTATTTCCGCACCGTAATATGATAATCCTTTTATCATTTCCTGTGTGTCTTTAAGGTTGACCATACCAGGTATGAATACAAGGGTATTATCGTTTTGCCAGGCGCCTAAATCTTTAAGGAAAGTTTCTGTTTCAAAGTTGTACTTGCCTTTTTCTTTATCACTTTTAGAGTAGTACATATTCGCCACGGAAAGAACCTCTGCAGTGTTTGCTTTTGTGTTTATCCGCCAGATTATCTGATAATGCCCTTTCCTCTGAACAGCATATAAAATATCTGCTTTTGTATTTAAAACCGCCTCAATATAAGCACATCTCTGGCGCGGCGAGAATATTACAACAGCATCGTAATCTTTAAATCCTTTACGGCGAGAAGCAAGGTGTTTTAAAAACTTGTTAATCCCGTCAGAAGGTAATCTTAAATCTAAAACAGTAGAGCCATCCTTAATGTTGAGTTTACCCTCTTTATAATAAGGGAAGAATTTGAATCTTCCATAATTAGTTCCAATAACCGGTATTTTCCCTCCAAAAAGTGATAAATCGAAATCTATACCTTTCCTTATTCCTAACCGAAGCTTAATTACCCATAAATTAATCTGAATGCCGCCTCCTTTGCCGTCCGTGTATTTACCTGCTCTGATAAATCCTTCTCCCTGTATTTCTTTATCAGGTATAATAATACCTCCGCTATGCTTAAAATAAGATGTTGTAGGCATCTGAACTATATCAATTAAAGCATCGAGCGCAGTAACATAAGCAAGAGGGGTAACAGAAATTGATGAATCAATAATTGCATGTACTCCAGCACCAAACTCAACAATTCTACCTACAGGGCCACCAAAACTATAACCAACAGATAAATCACCCAGACCAGCAATTTCACCAAAAAGGCTAATTACCTCTTTTGAAAGGGTAAGATATACTGAGAGAATCTCTTCTTTGTTTTTGATTTTCTTATCAGAAAGAGCTTTGTTAATAGAATCCCTAAGCTTCTGATAATCTCTAGACAAAACTTCTAACTGTGTATTGATATACCCTTCTCTTTCTTCTAAAAGAGCTTCTTGATCTTCTTTAGCAAACCATATTTTGGCTTTCTTAATCTCAGTTTTTAACTCTTCAATTTGTTTTCGTATTTCCTCTATTTGGGCATTAATATATTCTTTAGCTTCCTGGCGTTGCTTGTTAAGTTTAGCAATGCGCTTCTCCCTCAATTTCTTTAAAGTGCTGAGTTTATCAAAAGACGTCTTTTTATGCGCAGCGGAAGTTTCTGTTATAAGTTCTCCCCAGAGCTTTGCCATCTCTTTATAAACCTTCTTAGGCTCACCATTCGATTTAAGCCATCCCCAGAAATCCTCTTTATCATCATGAACACGAGGGCTACCGCCTTTACGAGGATTATCCTTAAAACTCATAAACGTAACAGCTATGCCTTTGGCTTTTATTGCCTTCCACATCTCCTTTACATCTTTTGCCTGTTGTCTTTCTGTTTTGTAAGAGCTCTCTCCAGCCTCGGATAAATACATTGGTTTGTTAATATGGAGCTCTTCACATAAATGTCTCCACTCATTGATTACCTGGGCCGTAGCTTGGCCTCTATAAACATTCATTCCCCAGATATCAACACTGGGAGCAGCTTTAACAGCTTCTCTGGTGGGTAGTTCTCCGTTGGCGGTTGATATAAGAACATCTTTACCCAGATGGTTATGGACATTCTTGGCGTGTTTCTCAAGTAATGTATACCAGTTAGAAACATCGCTGCCCATCCAATCTTTCCAGTAATAGTTGTATTCATTACCAAATTCAAACACCACTTTCACCTTACCCCTGGCGACATCTAATACTTCCTTCATATAAGAAATGTAGTTATTGGATTCCATATTTATTCTTTCTTTGGCTAAAGGAATGGGTTTCCCCCAGAACTTGCTGAGTTCATCGTAGGCCTTTTCATTAAGAGGAATACCGATAATTAATAATCTAATGCCTTTTCGAGCAAACTTATCAATAAACTCAACAGGTAATGGATAGTAGGTACGGACGGTATTACCCAAAAGGTAAGGAATATCATGATAGGTAAAGTTATCAGCGTCTAATGTTACCCCATAGCCGGGTCTGCCATCGACTGATACAGAATAATTCTTAAAGGTTAAAACTGGCGGGGCGCGTTCTTTCTTTGGCTCAATTGCTTTCTTTGTTGGTTTAACGGTTCCTTTCTCTTCAATAGTCCTTCCCTTACTAGATACACTTACATCTCTTTTCGCCACAGCAAGTGTCTTATTCACCCGATGTTTACTTGCTTCTTTCTTTACTCTAGAAGTATTATCAACCGGGGCAGGTGTAGGTGATTTCTTCCCTTCCTTTTCAGTTGTTCCTTTTACACCCTCAGAGACAGGTGAAACAACAGAGTTCTTTATAGAAGAAGGTTTGCTACCAGATAAAACCAGTTTCTGTCCAGGCTGGATCCAGGCTATAATTAAATCTTTTGATTTTTTTACTATCCTTATGGGATTATTTTTGTGTGACTTATTCCAGATATCTGCAATTTTTGTCCACAGATAAGGATTACCTAACTTATCCTTTGCAATACCCCATAAAGTCTCGCCTTTCTTAACTATATGGTAATTGGTAGCCTCTTTTTCTTTTTGTTTCACCCAATCAGGAACACGGAAAGGATCAACTGCTGGAGTTTTCCGTGCCTCTGTCTTATTTGCCACCATATAAACCTGCTTCTTTCTCTGCTGGGATTTTTCATCATCCTTTTCTTGTTCTTTGCTTGTTTTATTTTGAATCTGTGAATCGTTCTTAGCTAACAGTTGTTCTATCATCTGTCTTAAATGTTTCTCATTAAAATACTTCTTAAATAAATCTGGTTGAGAGCGGTAATAATTCACAATAAGGGGTAAGACACTTACATGGGGATATAAGGGATTAAACCCTACCTCAATAGCAAACTCAAACATACGTTCAAAATCTTTATTGTTATCTTTTGCAAGTTTTCTTAATGTTTTATCATAATAAACATTCCTTAAAGCCTTGCTAGAATCCACCAACTCCTTAATATAGCTTTCCTTAAGCAAACTATTTAATCTATTTCTTAAACTTGCAATGACTTTCTTTTCTTTACCATTAATTTTCTCCTTTTCAGGCAAAGCGGTTACTTTCACAGCTAACTTAATTGCCTCTGTTCTTTTCTCTTTGCTCAATACCTGTGTATTATGTATCACGGAAGTAATATACTGATAATCTCCTTTTCCGCCAAATATCTCATACATTTCTTGAACTATGTTAAGCTCAATCTGTTTGCCACTTGCCTTCTCTATAAAATACTCAACTGATTTTTCTGCACCGTGAACAATATCCCCGCCTACTCCAATTATTCCATTAGGGCCTTCCCAAGCATTAGCCACTGTTGCTGCCGGCCCTCCAATATGTTCAGCTGCGCCTATTACAGTCCTGATTTCTGCACCAATAACCGCCAATGTAATATAACCTGACCAGAAACCAATCTTTAAAGCGCCCAACTGAGCAAAGAACGCTTTAACGCGGCTGCCTTTGTTTCTTATAAATATCCGTGCTATAAGATTAATGGGAATGACTGTGTTTATAATGTAGGTAGCCGCCGAGAGAACAACTTTCCATGAATAATTAAACACAATTCCAAGCCTGTTACGTTTGCCAAATTTATCTTTAAAAATCTCTATCAACTCAGGATTGCTGCGATATGATATCCTGCCAGACTGGTAATATTTTCTAACCTCATCGTTGTTAGCCCAATCTAACTTATCATTATTCAAAATATCTGCTGCTTCTATTTTCTGCATTGCATCAAATATACTCTTTATAGAAGTATATGCGGACAAACCTAAATTTAAGAAGAATATCCTTAAAAGATTGGCATAGGTTGGCGAAATATTTTCTATTAAGAAAGCACCCACATTATCTATATGAACAAGACTAAATAGTTTTCCTATCCCAGCGAACAGAGACGTCAATAAGGGGAAGTTACCAACTAAGCCTGGCCATAAAGTTAGAGCTGCTGCGGTAACTGTGCCGGCAAAATACCAAGAGATTAAAGCCAGCGTAAAACGACCAACAACAAACCCTATAATTCCATGAAGAACAGGAGCATATAAGCTGAAAGTAAACCATAGATTCTTTAATTTAGATATAAACCCTATTCCTCGTTCTATGTGCTTTATAGCTGCCAGTTGGTCTAATAGGGAGGTTCTATAGACTTTTGCCTCGTTTAAATCCCTAAGGAAATTGACGTTTCTTTCAGACCTTGAAGCAAAGAAGTTATAAGTAACCATATATAAGAAATAAGGAATAGCTAATAATACAGCGGGAATCAAAATAACCTTTGCCGCTTTTGGAAGTTTATTTATCAACTTTGCTGCTGTATTCCATACTGTCCTTAGGGCTTCTGCAAATTCTATAGCTAAGTCAATTCTGCTCTTTTTGGCAAGATTCAAGAATTTATCCGCTAAAGTAGTATTTTCATTCTCGCTAGCAGTGTACCTTCTATTTTTCTTCATCAAACGAAGCTGCGAAATTAAGAAATGTCTGAGTTCTGCTTCTGTTCTATCCTGAGAATCAACCCACTCTTTTACTTCTTGGGCTTCAGGTTTGACATATTGATTAATATACTCTCTTAACTCATTGATATTCTTAAAATACAAATTCAACCTTTTATAAGCTCCTTTAAATATATTCTGCTGAGCAATCACCAGCAACCACAATGTTGCAAACCCTACACCCATAGTCACCATTCTTAAGCTAACGCCAAGTGCAGTTAAATGCGGATAAGCTAATGTTGCTCCTAGAATGCCTAAAATTCCTAAAAGAGCTTTAAGTATCTGCTTATTCGGTAATATTTCTTTAATCTTATTGAAATGTTCAGGTGTGCTGTTACGTATAACCCCAAACAACCCTGCTA
>CAYVYZ010000061.1:0-1858 GCA_964455875.1 uncultured Planctomycetia bacterium
ACGCGCTTGTCCATACTGGACTTACGTAAAAGGTTGTAAGCGGCCTCTTCGGATAGGTTCTGCTCTTTCATAAGGATACCTTTTGCCTTCTCTATTTTCTTACGTGCCTCCAGTTCCTCTTGGATAACCTTGGTTTTAACCATAAGCTCTGTATTTTCAATCGCTACTGCAGCTTGGTTGGCGACAGTTTGTAAGAGTTCAGTTTCGCTCTTTGTAAACCGGTGCGGCTCTGTTGTATACAGATTTATCACCCCGATTACTTTCTTCTTAACCATCATAGGAACACTAAGCATAGAAACGAGACCTTCTTTCTTTGCCAGTGTTTTTTCTTTATAACGTTTATCTTTCTGGACATCTGAAATAGCAACTGGTTTTTTCTCCTTAGCTACAAGTCCAACTATCCCCTCCCCTACTTTAATGACACGTTCTTTTAAGTATTCTTTACTTAAAGCCTGCGTGGCACGAATTTTTAACTCTTTTTTCTTCTCATCAAGAAGCCAAAGTGCACATATTTTTGCCTGCATAACATTAGCGGTTAAAGTTACAATGAGCTTAAGCATGTCCTCTAGATAAAGATCGCTTGTAATAGCGGAGCTTATTTTGCTTAAAGTGTTAAGGTATTCTTTATAGGATGTCTTCTTCATGTTTTATAATTTTAGCAAACCTATTAAATAAAAGAAAGAATTTTATTCCCCTTAGAAAATATTGTATTCATTAATTTTTTTTGCGATAATATATCTGTGGATAAACTAAAGAAGATTTTAATTATTTCTTCAGATTTAACCCTAAGGGAAGTTCTTTATTTCTGTTTCGACGGCTGGGGATATGAGGTTTTTATAAAAGACAAGTACGATTATAATGTAGATTTTATAAAAAAGCTTTCCCCCAGTGTTATTGTAATAGATGTTCATTCGGCAACAGAGGAGAATCTTAAAATATGCGAAATTATAAAAAACGACCCTCTTACATCCTTTATTCCCATAATAACTTTAATCGATAAGCGTCGCCTAAAGGCGCATCTTCTCAATTTAAAACATGGCATAGACGATTACCTTATTAAACCACCTGACCCTCTTGATTTAAGAGTAAGGATAGAAATGGCAATAAAAAGGTCTCAATACAGCCTTTACTCTAATCCCCTAACAGGACTTCCGGGGGGAAGAATCATTGAAGAAAACCTAAAGGAAAAATTAAATAAGAAAGTGTGTTTTTCTTTTGGTTATATCGATATAGATAATTTTAAGTACTTCAATGATGTTTATGGTTACTTAAAGGGCGATAGGGTTATAATGCATACTTCTTATCTTCTTTATAGTGCAATAAAAAAGTTTGGCAATGAGAATGATTTTATTGGCCATATCGGTGGCGATGATTTTGTTTTTATTACCACTCCTGACAAATATGAAACAGTATGTAAAAACTTTATATTAATGTTTGATAAGACAGTTCCTTTTCATTATTCTGCGGAGGACAGGAAGTGTGGCTTTATCATTGCCCGTGACAGAACGCACAAGATTAAAAAAATTCCTTTAATGAGTGTTTCTATCGGCGTGATAAACAAGAATGAAACATCAGATATTAAAAGCATAATTGAGATAAATGAAAAAATAGCCCAGATAAAAAAATACCTTAAGAAAATCGAAGGAAGCACCTATATGGCAGATAGAAGAAATCAGAATGAAGGTAAGGTGTCCCCATGGAGGTATAGCAAGAAAAGCATCTTTTTAAAGAATTATAAGCCTTTAGGCCAGATATTGCTGGAAAGAAATATAATTACACCTAAACAACTTGAGGAAGCATTAAATGTTCACTGGCGCAAGGGTATTGTTTTGGGCGAGGTATTGAAAGAGCATCATTT
>CAYVYZ010000061.1:1958-8343 GCA_964455875.1 uncultured Planctomycetia bacterium
CTGTATCTTGGATTTATCCATAAAAGTGGGAGGGCAAAAGGGCCTACGCAAAGAAAAGCAATTACGAAAAAAGATGGCTTAAAATACCACGGGATAGAAGCTGTGTTTTTTGAAACAGGTTTATCCAGAAATTCCCCGCAATAACGGCATTTTATAGCTTCATCCTGAATCTCTTCTGCACAATAGGGGCATTTCTTCATAACTTTCTAAAATATTTCTATAGCATTCATTTTAACCCACCCCGTTTTATCGTCAACTCTTTTTATCTTACACCACTTCTCTTGCCTCCTGATAACGGTTACTTTCATCCCTTCATAGAGAGTAAAATAGCTCGTAGCTGACTTTAGGGGCTCAAATTTTACGTCAGTTTTTTCCCTAACTACTATTGCCTCTTTGCCTAAAAGAGAAACTTTGTAGGAAAAGCTTAAAAGTGCTAATAAGAATACAAAAATTACCACAGCTATAATTGCTGGGCGGTATTTCCTTATTAACCTTACATATAAACTTAAGATTATAACTACGAGGATAATAATATAAAGACAAGAAAGCAATATGCTAAGCTCATCAATGGTAAAATTCTTAAAAACTTTATCTGTAAAACGTATTAGCCAACTACGTTTATCTTTTATAAACCCTCCTTTAACTAAAGAACGGGCGTATTTATAATTAGATTCTAAATCACTATCGCGTGGAATAAGGCGTTTTGCTTTCTCATAATTAAGTAATGCTTTACCCAGTTTTCCCTTTTTAAAATAGCAGTTTCCCAGATTGTAATAAATGGCACCACTCTCAAAACCTTTTTCTATAATCTTATTGTACTCTTTTATAGCTTTATCATACTCGCCGTATTCATACATTGCGCCTGCAGTATAGAATATGCTTTTTAAATCTTTTTTCTCGTTGGCGAAGACATAAAAAGAGGCAGCGAAGAATAGTAAGGTTAAAAAGGTTATCTTATGTTTTGTTTTATAGAAACTCATATTCTTTTTCTCTCAAGGTAATCGATTATTTCCCTTGTATCTTTAAAAATACTTTCCATCTCATTCTTGTTAAATTCTGAAGAAGCGTAACGTGCCATCTCACACTTCTCAAAAATATTTCTTAATTTATCCATAAGGGCTGCTTCTACATTTTTATTTTTTAACACACTTTCTATAGCGCTATAGGTAATTTCTCCAGAATACAGATGCAGTTTATTTTTAAAATACTTCTTTAATGTATCAAAAATAGCATCAAAAAATTTATCTTTCGCTTCAGTTTTTAAATAGTTTTCAGCAATTTTTATTCCCTTACGTGCACTCCGGGGAGCTTGCAGTTTCTGGGCATACCTTGTGTCTGTTCTAAGCCTCTCTTTGTGTTTATAGAAAACAACAAAAGACGCAAAAGAAAATAAGACTATTATTTGAAATAGCCAGTAAGCTGCAGTTTTATAAAGATAGTGGCCTTTTCTTCTTAACTTCCCGATAGATTCTTTAATATATAGAATATCTTTACCAAGTGTTTCCTGGGCAGGTATTTCCTTAGTGTGTAGCTTAAAGTCTGTTATTTTTGCCTCTCTGCCAGCGGCAGGCTTAACAGTTATAGGAAAAGGCCCTTTTGTAATGGTGTGGTATTTGCCATCTTTGGGGTTGAAAAAGCTGAAAGATATCTTGGGAATAGCTTTTACTTCTTCTGACTGGGGTATAATTACTTGGGTAAAAGTTTTAACATTTTCTTCTTGTTTAGTTTCTGGTTCATATACCTTGATATTTTCTTTAGATTCAAGCACAGGGGGGTTTACAGTATCAAAATTCCCCTCCCCTTCTATTTTTATTTTTAAAGTTACAGGGTCTCCTACACTGACCTCAACAGGAGAAACTTCTGCATCAAAGTTAAAATCGCCTACAGCTCCCTTAAAATCCAGTGGCTGATTTTCCTCTGGCAAGGGCAAAACATTTATAGTTACTTTAGGAGAAGACAGAGTAATAGGGTATGCTTCATAGGTACCAAAAAAATCTTCAAAGATATCACTACCAAAGAAATCGTCAAAAGACGAAGGAATGCGGCGTTTCCTTTTTAATATTAGATTGCACTCGATACTTGCTTCGCCTAAAACTAAATTCCCAGTTTTACTAGCAAACGCATATGTTTTAAATTCAACTACATCGTAAAGCAGGCCGTTTAGTGTTTCACGGTACTGTGTGGGCTTACCGAATTCTTTAACAATAAACCCTTCAGCTTTTAACTTAGGGTATTGAATATCGCGTACCGCTAAATGGTTAACATATAATTTTATGGTCAAGGGAATGACTTCATTTAAATATATTTTTGTTTTGGCAGGTTCAATTGTAAGAAAAATGCGGTCTTTAAGTTCTTCTTCACTTATGCTATAGGATGAAGATGGCGGTGTTTTTTGATAAGAATAAGGATGGTGGCCAGATATTACCTCGATGTCTATTGAGTTTGAAGTAAGAGTTTTACCTTTATATTCAATTGAAAACGGTCCGACAGTAAACGTTCCTGTTTTTAAAGGAAGAAGCCTATAGATATGTGTAATAGAAGTTGATATCTTGCCGTTTACAATAGATATTCTTGTAGAGGGCCCAAGGTAGCGCACACGAAATCCTTCGATTTCTCCAAGGGAAGGCGCAGGAATATTTTGCGTTCCGTAAAAAGATAAATTGAGCTGAACAGCTGAGCCTAAAGAAACTTTGTTGTTATCAACAGTAATTTCAAAGTGAATATCTTTACCCCAGCATAAAAATATATTGAGATACATTGCTATAAAAAAAGTGAATATAAATACTGTTTTGTGCTTGAGGCTTCTTTTTCTCATCACCAATCTTTCTCTACAGGAGCGTAATACATCCCCCCTGTTTCTTTATTGAAATTAGTAAGGGGTGTTTCTTTGTAGCTATAGCGTTTCAATAGCATTCTTGCTTCTTTTTCGGTCATCTCTTTTTTGTTTTCTTGAGATTCCTTTTTGGCTAAACTTTTATTCTCATTTTTGCCCGGTTCTTTTTTTTCTACAGTCTTTTTTAAGGATTGTTTGTTTTGTTGTGAGGCAGTCTTTTTGTTTTCATTTTGTTTTTCCTTGTTTTTCTCTGCGCTCTTTTTTTCTTGATTACTACCTTTTTTATTGTTTTCTTTTTGCTTTTCTTTGTTGTTCTTTTTCTTTAGACTTTGATTTTTCTTTAGTTTATCAAGAAGAGTTTTTAATTCTTTCTCTACAAATTCATGATTATACTTAGCATCAATGTTTTTCTGGTCTAAGTCTATTGCACGTTTATAATAATCGAGGGCTTCCCGGTAAAGTTTGATTGCACCTTGCAAATCTGTATTTATTTTGCGTTTGCCCATTTTATATTTAGCGTTGGCAATGTTATAATTTGCCTTTGACTCTAACTTTCTATTGTCGGTAGTTAGGCTTTTTACAAAAAAATCAATTGCTTTTTTGTAGTTGCCTTTTTTATACCATGCTGTGCCTATATTAAAGTTTATTATAGAAGAATCAGGCTCGTTTTTCTGTGCCTCGTTATAGTACTTTAAAGCCTCATCGAATCTTCCCTTTTTATACATGCGGTTTCCTTTTTGTATTTTTTTAGCAGCCGATACAGCATAACACAACTGTAGAGGCACGCTGATAAAGGCAGCAATAATAGCGCAATTAATAATAAATGTTCTCATTTTTTATGTTCTCGTTAATAAAAAGTTCTGCCAAAAGTATAAGAAAAGCAATGAAAAGAGGTATCTGAAATCTTTCCTCATATTGTTTTGCCATTTTGCTTTTAATTTCTCTTTTTTCCATTTTAGACAGTTTCTCTCTATAAATCAAGTTTAAGCCGAATTCCCTTGAGCCACTTCTTACGAAACTGCCTCCAGTTGTAAGTGCTATTTTCTGCAGTGTTGTTTCATCTAGCCTTGTCTTAACTACATTTCCATTCCTATCTTTTAAGAAAGTTTTATGCCCGGTGTTATCTGTTATAGGTATAAGTTCTCCTTCGGGCGTTCCTATACCTATGCAGAATATCTTTATCCCTTCTTTTTTTGCTTCTTTTGCTGCTTTGATAGGGTCTCCTTCGTGGTCTTCACCGTCAGTAATAAGAATTAAAACTTTATACTTTTTTAATCCCCCTTCAAAGCTTCTTATTGCTTCTTTTATTGCACTGGATATAGAAGTTCCTCCTCTGGGTATTATGTTAATGTTAATATTGCGCAGCGTTGTAAGAAACCCTCCATAATCTATGGTTAGGGGGCATTCAAGGAATGCCTCGCCGGAGAAGGCTATTAATCCAATACGGTCTCCCTTTAAATGCTTTATGAAATCCATAATGGCTAATTTTGCCCTTTCAAGGCGGTTGGGTTTTACATCGCAAGCTAACATGCTTTTTGAGGTATCCAGGGCTATAATGATGTCTAACCCTTTGCGTTTTATTTTCTGCCATTTAAACCCCCATTGCGGACGCATAAATGAAATAACCATAAAAACTACAGCAATAACTATTAATGTTGCTTTTAAGCTTTGCCTCTTTGTACTTAGAGAAGGCGTAAGCTCGCTAATTAGCTTTTTCTCGGCAAATTTTTCTCTTATAGCCTTTTTCTTCTTAAAACCCCAGATGTAAAACAGTATAAGCGCAATTGCTACCCAGATAAAATGTATGGCAGAAAAATTAGCAAATCTCATTTCATTCTATTGTTTTATGGTATCTTTCTTAAAACTGTGTATTTTAATATTTCTTCCATCAATAAAAGTATAAAAGCTACCCCTAAGAATACATAAAATAGCTCTTTGTATTCTGAGTATCCTGTTTCTTCTATGGGGGTCTTTTCCATCTTGTCTATTTCTGCATATATTTTCCGGAGGGATTTTGTATCAGTAGCGCGAAAATATCTTCCTCCTGTTTTAGAAGCTATTTCCATCAGAGTATCCTCATCGAGGTCGATTTTTACTGGTTGATAAACAGTATTACCAAAAAAGTCCTTTACGGGATAAGGTGCTAAACCTTTTGTCCCCGCTCCTATAGTATAGACCTTTATTCCCAGAGCTTTGGCTGTTTCTGCTGCCAAAGAGGGAGAAATATCACCGGCGTTATTTCTTCCGTCAGTAAGAAGAATAATTATTTTACTTTTAGCTTCTGAGTCCTTTAACCTATTTAAAGCACAAACTAACCCTAAGCCAACAGCTGTCCCGTCTTCAATCATTCCTGTTTTTATTCTTTGTAAGTTTTCCAATAGCCATCCATAATCAAGGGTTAAAGGGCTTGCTGTGTAAGCCCTTGCAGCAAATACTACAATACCTATACGGTCGTTTTGCCTCCCCTTTATGAAATTCTTCACAACGTCCTTTACTACTTCCAGCCGGTTAGCTCTTTTTCCTCTAAGGGTAAAATCTTCTGCCCGCATACTTGTAGACACATCAATTGCCAGTACGATGTCTATTCCTTCTGTCTGTATCTTTGATTCTTCTACGGGGATACGTGGCCGCGCCAGAGCAAATACTATAAGAAAAAGCACCAAGAACCGTAAGAAAAAAAGTCCTTTATATATTCTCTCTTTAGATGTATGGCGTATTTTCTTTAGGAGTTCCTCAGATGGAAATATAAAGCTTGCTTCTTTATCATTCTTCTTAGTGCAGTAATAAATGGCAACCACTAATAATGGCAGCAGAATAAAAAATATAGGACTATAGAATCTCATTTTTGTATTATATTTTGTGTATCCTCTTCTTTAGTTTCGTCAACAAGCTTTTTAGCAGAATCAAAGCTTAATTTTATTTCTTTTACGTCAGGGTTATACTTGGCAAATTTTACCAAGTCGCAATGATAGAGAAAGTTACGCAACAGAGATTTTTGTTCTGTTGTGAGCTTTTTGTCGTTTTTAACAAACTCAAGAAACTCCTCTGTAGTCATTTCTGGCGCACGAATATCAAATCTATTTTCTATATAATGGCGTACTATATCTGAGAGTTCTACATAATAAGCCTCTATTTCTCCCCTGGAAATATAATCTTTTTTCTCAAGAAGAGCCAATGCTTCATAGGCTATTTGGTGTGCGGGGCGTTTAGGTTCTTTTTCGTCTTTTGTTTTCTTTTTTCTTCTTAAGCTTAACCATAGAATTGCGAGAATAATTCCTAATAAGCCAGAAGCAGTTAAATATAAAAAGGCCCTGGAAGGAAGATAAAGAGGAGGTGCAATATCGTGTATATCAGAAGACTTTTTATTTTTCTCTAAGAGGCTCTTTACTTCTATTTTAATCTTTTTTGTATTTAGCGTGTGCCATTTCTTTTCGCCTGTCTTTCTGTATTTTATTGTTGTTTCTGGTATGGTATAAGAGCCGGAAGTATAGGTATCTAATATATACCACTGTTTATATACCTTTTTATTCCACCACAGTTTTTGTGATGAAC
>CAYVYZ010000062.1:0-8293 GCA_964455875.1 uncultured Planctomycetia bacterium
GGATGAGGAGGAGGACAGGAAATTAGCCAAAGATTTACTTGGAGATGAAAAAGAACGCGCAGAACATCTTATGTTGGTAGACTTGGGCAGAAATGATTTAGGCCGCGTGGCCAAAAAGGGAACAGTTAGTGTACCTATTTTTATGAACATTGAAAAGTTTTCCCATGTTATGCATATCGTAAGCGAAGTGCAAGGGGTTTTAGATGCAAGAGAGGATATGTTTGGTGCGCTTCGTTCTTGTTTTCCTGCAGGGACGGTTACAGGTGCTCCTAAAGTAAGGGCTATGCAGATTATAAACGAGCTTGAGCCTTCACGGCGCGGTATTTATGCGGGTTGTATTGGATATTTTTCCTTCACAAATTCTTTGGACACCTGTATAATAATCCGTACTATTATTTTTATAAACGGTTATGCTTATGTCCAAGCAGGGGCAGGAATTGTTGCTGATTCTCAGCCTCAGAGAGAGTACAGAGAGACAATAAATAAGGCTTATGCTCAAATTTTGGCTCTTAAGATGGCCTGTTAAATTTAAAGAGACTATCTTTACAAAAACAGTTTTGTGATATAATTATTGATTTTGAAATGTTTAAGGAGGAAAGGATATGTTGAAGATACGTTTGATGAAGCCTGGTAAGTCGGTTAAGAGGCGGTATCACTTTAAAGTGGTTGTGACTGAGGCTAGAAGCCCTCGTGATTCTAAGTTTGTGGAGCAAATCGGTTACTACGACCCTTCAAGAAAGATTTCCCACATCGACTTAGAGAAATACGACGAGTGGATTAAAAAAGGGGCAAAGCCTACTGCCACTGTAGCCTCTTTGGCAAAAAAACATAGAAGAGGGACAAAGAATAGTTAAAAAAGGAGATTGTATGCAGCCAAATAGTGTGCCTTTGGTATACCAGTTATTGCCACTAATATTTTTTGTGGGTATATTTTATTTTCTTATCCTAAGACCTCAACAGAAAAAGCAAAAAGAACACGAGGTGATGGTAAAGAGTCTCAAGAAGAATGATGAAGTGGTGACCATTGGGGGGATTCATGGAACAATAGTTAATGTAAAGGAAAAAACGTTTATTTTAAGAATAGATGATAATGCAAAGGTGGAGATCGATAAAGGTTCGGTAGCTTATGTAATAAAGAAGAGAGATGATAAGGCGAGTTGACTTGAAAATAAGAATTTTTATTATTCTAAGCATCGTTGTTTTAAGCATCTTCTATATCTATCCCCCTAAAGATAAGCTTAAGCTCGGTCTTGATTTAAAGGGGGGGATGTATTTACTTCTTCGAGCAGACACTTCTAAATTGCCTCCTAGCAAGAAAACCGAAGCTATAGAGGTAGCCAGAGAAGTTATTCGTAACCGGATAGATGAGTTTGGAGTAAAAGAGCCTGTTATTCAGATTCAAGGAAAAGACTCTCTATTAGTTCAGTTGCCAGGTGAGGTTGACAGAGACCGCGCTATTAAACTTATTAAACAGACAGCCTTCTTAGAATTTAAGTTAGTCGATGACGACAAAGAGAGGATGGCTAAGGCATTAAAAGGAGAGATCCCTAAAGGATATGAGTTAGATTATTCTGAAGATGGTTCGCCTATCTTATTGGAGAAAAAAGCTGTGTTAACAGGGAATGATTTGTCCGATGCTAAAAGCGGCTTTGATTCTAGCATGATGCCCGACGTTAACCTTACCCTTAATGCAGAAGGAACAAAAAAATTTGCCAAATTAACCGCAGAGAACGTGGGAAGAAGATTAGCAATTGTTTTGGATGGAAAGGTAAAAAGCGCCCCTGTAATTAGAGAACCAATTGCTACAGGTAACGCACAAATTACGGGGCGGTTTACTGTTGAGGAGGCTAGAGATTTGGCTTTAGTCTTAAGAGCGGGGGCTTTGCCGTGTCCTTTAAACTTAGAGGAAGAACGCACTGTTGGGCCTCTTTTAGGCTCTGATTCTGTCCGTAGAGGGATTAATTCTATAATCCTAGGAGCGGTTCTGGTTGCTATTTTTATGCTTGTGTATTATCTTCTGGGAGGAGTTATCTCCATTATATGTCTACTTTTAGATTTACTTTTTATTCTTGCAGGATTATCTCTTTTGAGGGCAACGCTTACATTGCCGGGAATTGCTGGTATGATATTGACTTTAGGTATGGCGGTAGATGCCAATGTTTTGATTTTTGAAAGAATTCGCGAAGAGCTCTCAGGAGGAAAACCTTTAAGTTTGGCAGTTAGAAGTGGCTTTGATAAAGCAAAAAGAACCATATTTGATGCCAATATAACAACACTGATTGCTGCTTTTTTTCTTTTTGTATACGGCACGGGTCCTATACGGGGGTTTGCTACTACTCTTTCTTTGGGTATAATAGCAAGCATTTTTACTGCCGTATTTGTAGGAAGGACTATTTTTAATATCCTCATTATGCGTAACGTAAAGAATTTTCCTATGTTGGAAGTGATAAGGAACCCTAAGATAGATTTTATACGTTTAAGAAATTTATGTGTTATTGTTTCAGTGGTTGTTATTGGCGTGGGTATTTTTAAATTTGCGTCTTTAAAGGATAGAATGTTTGGTATAGATTTTAGGGGAGGGCAGGTTTTAGAGTATAAGCTTACGCCGGTAGTTAATATTCAAGAGTTAAGAGAAAGCTTAAAGGGAGCAGGGTTTGAAGATATTACTATTCAGGAATTTCGCGATATTAAGGGAGGGATAATCATAAAAAGCAAAGGTGATATAACAGACAAATTGGAAAAAACCCTTAAAAGTATGTTTAAAAAAGTAGAACGTCTTAATATAACTACTATTGGACCATCGGTAGGCAATATCTTGAAAAAAAAGGCATTCTTTGCTGTGGTTTTGTCTATATTAGGTATTTTGGTTTATGTTGCCGTTCGTTTTAAACACTTTGATTTTGCCTTTGCTGGTGTGGTTGCTTTGTTTCATGATGTTTTTGTGAGTTTGTCTTTCCTTGCTCTATTTCATTACGAACTCACACTTCTTACTATTACCGCCTTACTTACTATTGCTGGGTATTCTATCAATGATACAATAGTTGTTTATGATAGAATTAGAGAGTTATCTTCGCGTTTTCATAAATTATCATTGAGAGAGATAATTAATACCGCTATCAATCAGACTCTTTCCCGCACGATTATCACTTCTTTCACTACCATTATGGTAGTAATTTCTATTTACCTTTTGGGAGGAGAAGCTTTAAAGGGATTTTCTTTTACTCTCCTTGTTGGATTTATAGCAGGGACGTATTCTTCTATTTACATTGCTTCTCCGCTGGTTTTACTTTTCAGAAGATCCCCCAGTCGTTAGATAATTTGTTAGGGATGTTTCTAGGAGACGAGCTGTACATTTCACAAGAGACACTTTTAAATAAAAGATGGAGATGTTCGATACTTTAAAAATTTATATCAACAAAGAAATTACCTTGGAGGGGATAGCAGAGAAGTTAGTAAAGCTTAAGTATCATCATCAGATAGAAGTTCATGAAGAGGGTGATTTTTCTATAAAGGGTGATACCTTGGAGGTTTTTCCCGCCAACTTTAGCTTTCCTCTACGCATAGAGTGGGAGTTTAGCAAGGTAAATAAAATATATAGCTTTGATAAGAAGACAAAGAAAAGAATAATAGATTATAATTTTCTCATTATTATCCCTATAATAAGAAAACTCCGCAAACACAAATACTCAGAAGACATACCCTTAGACGCCGTCTTAAAGATTAAAAAAGGGGATTATATTGTTCACATCAAATACGGTATAGGCCGTTTCTTAGGAATTAAGAAAATAAAGACAAAGAGCCAGGAAGAGAATTTCTTTGAGGTAGAATATGCAAACAAAGATAAGTTGTATATTCATCCTGAAGAAGCCCATCTTGTCCAGAAGTATGTGAGTTTCTCATCAAAGCCTCCTAAGCTTACACGTTTAGGTTCAAAAGAGTGGGTAGGAATTAAGCAGAGGGCAGAGAGAGGCATTAAAAATTTTGCTTTGCAGCTTCTTAAGATAGAAGCACAGCGCAAACTTATAGGGGGGATTAAATATTCGCCAGATTCAGAATGGCAGAAGATTTTCGAACAGTCTTTTCCTTATGAGGAGACAGAGGACCAGATAAGAGCTACAGAGAGTGTAAAGAGGGATATGGAATCCTCTTATTGCATGGACCATCTTATATGTGGAGATGTGGGTTATGGGAAGACAGAAGTAGCAATGCGAGCCGCATTTAAGGCAGTCATGGACGGAAAACAGGTAGCATTCTTGGTTCCCACAACTATCTTGGCCTACCAGCATTATAAGAATTTAACATCCCGCATTAGTAGATTTCCCCTCAGAGTAGAAATGCTTTCGCGTTTCAGAAGACATAACGAGCAAAAAGCTATAGTGGAAGATTTAAAGAGTGGTAAGATTGACATTATTGTAGGAACCCACAGGTTACTGTCTTCGGATATATCTTTTAAGGATTTAGGTCTTCTAATTGTTGATGAAGAACAACGTTTTGGTGTAGCTCAAAAGGAAAAATTGAAACAACTTAAGAGTGGTATAGATGTGCTCACTCTTACTGCTACTCCTATTCCGCGTACGTTATATATGAGTATGGTTGGCATAAAAGAAATTTCCCTTATGAAAACTCCTCCCAAAAATAGAATGGCGGTCAAGACTCATATTGTAGAGTTTAAAACAGAGGTAATAAAAGAAGCTGTATTAAGAGAGATAAAAAGAGGAGGACAGGTGTTCTTCATTCATAACCGTATAGAAACAATAGATAAAATCTATAGGAAGCTAAAAAGTATTCTTCCTCAAAATATAAAGATGGAAATTGTGCATGGTCGTCTTCCTTCGCGACATATAGAGAAAGTTATGTTAGATTTTATAAATGGAAACATAAAGTGTCTTATATCCACCGCCATTGTAGAATCAGGAATTGATATACCGCAAGCAAATACCATAATTATTAATGATGCTCATATGTTTGGCTTAGCAGATTTACACCAGTTAAGAGGAAGGGTAGGTAGATTTAACGTTCAGGCCTATGCATATTTAGTTGTTCCTCGCTTTAAGTCAGTAGACAGCGATGCTCTTAAGCGGCTTAAGCTGATTGAAGAGTTTTCCCATTTAGGCTCTGGTTTTGATATAGCGATGAGTGATTTGGAGCTAAGAGGAGCAGGAAATATTTTAGGACACCAGCAGCATGGTTTTGTGTGGATGATTGGATTTGATTTGTATTGTCGTCTTCTTAAGAAAGAGATAGAATATTTAAAAGAACTTTTGCAATACCAAGAAGAATTGAGAAGGGAGGTTTAAATGCTTAAGACAACAAAGATAATAAGAAATGCGGTGTTTCTATTTTTAATGGCGGTGAGCACTTTTTGTTTCTCTGAAGAGTTAAATAAAATAGTTGCTAAGGTAAATAATTCCGTAATTACTTCCAAGGATATCGAAGAATATGCGAAAAGTACTTCTTTAAATAAAGATGAACCTAAAGCATACAAGAAGATTCTTGAGCATTTGATTGAAGAAAAACTTATTCTTCAGGAAGCAAAGAAGGAAAAGATGAAGGTAGATGATAATTTGGTAGAGAAGAGGTTAAAACAATTAATATCAGCATACGAAAGCTATGATGAGTTCGAAAAATCTTTAACTAACCAGGGTCTTAATATTACAAAAGTGAAAGAAAAAATCAGAGATAATTTTATTATTCGTCAGGCTATAGAGAAGTATGTAAGTTCTCAAATAAGCATCTCCCCTGTAGAGGTGACGGACTATTACCAGCACCACATTAAAGATTTTATTTCTCCTCCAAAATATATATGCTGGATAGCAAAATCTAACAAAAAGTCTTTCTTAGATAAGCTTTCTATAGAGATAAAAGAAAAGGGAATAAATAAAGTACTGGAGTCTAACAAAGATATTTTTTTTAAGATAGAGTCTGATGAAAGTGGCTTAAAGGAGGAAGTTAAAGAAGTAGTAAAGAATATAAAAGAAAAAGAATTTAAGGTAAAGGAAATTGAAGGGTCGTATTATCTTATATATCTGGCTAAGGTTGTCCCAGAACATAAGAAGTTTCTTAGTGAGGTTAAAGAGGAGATTTACAAAAAAATATGGGAAGAGAAGTTTTCAAAAAGATTATCTGAATGGATAAATAAACTTAAGAAGAACTCAGTTATTAAAATTTATCAGCAATTTTAGCACATCTTAATATCTTAGTATGAAAAAAACGATTGTAGTAACTGTTGGGGATCCTGCAGGTTGTGGTCCTTTTATTACTTTGAAAGCGATAGATGAATTTAATAAAAAAGCTAACTTTATCGTTGTGGCGGATGAAGTTACTCTTAGAAAATATAGCATTTTTAAGAAAGTGTCCAGAAAGATTGAGTTGATTGATGTTAAGACGCCGGGGATAAATAACTTAAAGTTAGGCTGTCCCTCATATCTTGGAGGAAAAGCAAGTATTAATTATTTGAAGATTGCCCTTAAGATAATACGGAAGGAAAAAATACAAAAATTAGTAACAGCCCCCCTCTCGAAAGAAGCTGTTAAGATGAGCCTTAAAGATTTTTCTGGGCATACAGAATTTTTAGCGAGCTATTTCAGGGTAAGAAATGTTCTAATGATGATGGTAGACGGAAGTTTTAGAGTAGTTCTAGCCACTCGTCATATTCCTTTAAGAGATGTCCCATCTGCTATAACAAAGAGACTCATACAAAATACACTTAAGTTAACACACAAGTCCCTTAAGGATATTTTCCACATAAGGAATCCGCGGATAGCAGTTGCAAGTTTAAATCCCCATGCCGGAGTTGATACATTTTTAGACAAGGAGGAATTGTTAGTTAAAAATGTAATTGATGCTCTTCCTTTTAAGGTTTATGGCCCATATCCTTCCGATACATTATTTTTGCTATACCGGCATAATAAATATGACTGTGTTATTGCTTGTTACCATGACCAGGCAATGATACCATTTAAACTGTTGTTTTTTAAGAAAGGGGTAAACGTAACATTGGGATTGCCTATTATAAGAGTTTCTCCTGCCCATGGTACTGCTTTTGATATTGTAAGGAAAAAAAGAATTCCTTCATATTATTCTATGCTCTCTGCCCTTAATATTGCAGAAGAACTCTCTTTATGAAGTTTAAGAAGTCACTGGGTCAACATTTCTTAAGAGATAAGCGTTTTGTCCGTAAGATTTTTAAGAACATTCATCTTGATGGAGAAACTGTTTTAGAGATAGGCGCAGGTAGCGGGGTTATGACGCGCCATATTATTAATAAAGAAATCAAGAAATTGTATTGTTTTGAGAAGGATTTAAGTTTAATACCTATTTTAAAGGAAAGATTTCTCTCTGAAAGGGTGGAAATTATCAATGAAGACATTCTCGAATTTAATATAGGTTCTTTAGGAGATAATGTTGTGGTTTTTGGTAATATTCCTTTTAACATAAGCAATCGCCTTATCCAGTATCTTATAAATAATAGGAGATTTGTGAAAAAGGCATATCTTACCTTCCAAAAAGAATTTGCGCACCGATTAGCCGCTTCTTGTAATACCAAGGCATATGGATACTTGAGTTGTTTTGTCCAATACTATGCAAAGATTAGAATTCTATTCGATATACCGAAAGAGGCTTTTTATCCTCGGCCAAAGGTAGATGCGTCTTTTGTGGAGATGGATTTTTGTGGGTATCCCCTTTTTAGAGTGGGTGATGAAAGTTTGTTTTTTAAGCTTATCAGGAAAGCATTTTCTTCGCGAAGAAAGAAAGTGATAAACTCCTTATCTGGTTTAAAGGATAAAGAAAGCTTGAAGAAAGCTTTTAGTTCGCTTAAGCTCGACACTTCTTCTAGGGCAGAAAACCTCTCATTAAAAGATTATTATAATCTTTACCTTATAGTTTTTACGTAAGGAATAGTGTGATAGTAGCTTACGAAGACAAGACACCTTTTAAATACTATTTGACACTCAACACTAGAAGTGATAAAATCCTTTCTATCTAAAAGGGATAATGAAAAAAGCAACAAATAAAAATACATTGAAGAAAAGAATCCAAGCAGGTATAAGAAGAATACGTGTTCTAGCTAAGAAATCGCAAAGAAGAAACAAATCCCTTTCTCAAAGAACTTCTTCTAGGAAAAAGACTTCCTTAAAGAAAAAGTCGGTAAGTAAACCCAGAAAAAAGAGATCTTCTTTAAAGACGGTTTCCCTTGCCACATCTACTCTTAAACATACAGAAGAGGAAAGGATAGAGGTTTCTAAATTCAGTGCTGTAGAAACATCTCTTAAAGAGCCAGAGAGATTCAATC
>CAYVYZ010000063.1:0-8064 GCA_964455875.1 uncultured Planctomycetia bacterium
ATAATCTTTACGAAAGTCTTAAGATTATCGAAGGTATTCTTGAAAATAAATCTAATAGAGAAGTTAAGATTCAACTTGTTGCAGCAAGTTTTCATAGATTACGGGCATTGCTTGCGGCAATAAGCATTTATAAGGGAAAAGATATTCGAAACGAATATCTTAAGAAAAATGAGCAAGGTTATGAGGATAGACGAGCTAAGAACTATGATTGGGAGATTAACGCAAAAGATAGTGAAGATTTTGATGTATACACAGCCTCAGAAGAAAATCTAAAGAGGTATTTGCTTCAGGCTATAGGCGATAAGAGCGGAGAGATTGAGAGATTAAAAAATTACTATAGTGGCGTATTATTGGAACACTCTAAAAAAATAAAAGATGCTATAGATAAAAAATGGAGCAAGGAAATAGCAAAATTAAGAGAAGAATTATTAGAATATGTAAGGTCAAACATACCAACTGACGTTGCAAGAGAGTTTTTAGAAGGAGTATTATCCTGTCCATCGGCAGAGTTTGATTATTCTTATCGGGACAAAACTCCTTTTAATCCAGCACTTATTGAAAAGAAAAGAACTCCCCAAGAAGTAAGGGATATATTATCTAAAGCCAAAGAACGAAACATAGAATTGTCCATAGTAGGCCATCTAAGGGGAGTGGACGGTCCGGGTTCTTCTTTGGATTTGCCTGAGTTCCAAGTTGCTTTAGCTCCAGCTAATCCTGAGAAATTAGATGATTTACCTTCTACTCCTACTATTGCTTCAGAATTTAAAGTAAAGATAAGGTTTGAAAAAGCAGACGACCCGCAGGAAATAATATATATTGCCCTTGATTACAGGTATCCGGACAGCTGGCCTAAAAAAGAATACAGGGGAATGTCCATAGATGAGAAACACCCTTATGTAAATACAAGAGTTATTTCTTTAGTAAATGACAGAACTCCCTATGGTCAATTGGATGCTCCGGCGTATATTTTCAGGAATTTATTTGGCTTAAGCGGTATAAAGATTATTTGCGAAAGTATCTCTCCGATGGCTTTAGCTGGAGGTATGGAGTCCTCCAATGTATTCAATGTGGCTTTGATTGCTGTTGCCAGTATCTTAAGCGGCGCTAATTTATCCTGGGCTGATATATTTAGTCTTGCGGTCAGGCTTGAAAACAATGAGTTTGGTGGCTTAACCGGCGGCCAGGGTCATCTCTGTTGCATTTTAGGCTCTGCCTATAAGCATATATGGCTCTCAGGCGCTGAGGGTTTTTACGGGGCATATTCTGTGGAACTCTTAAAACCATCCGAATTAAAAGAAATAGAAAATCATATGTTGCTTGTCCAGGCAGGAAAAGAATACGAAGAAGGAAAACCAACAACCCCCCGTTATGCTGCCTTAACCAATAATATGTGGACAGATTTATTGAGAGACAGGCATCCGCAGGCTTTAGAATTGCACCGAAAGAAAATATCCCTTGCCTCGCAATACACAAAAGCTCTCCAGCAGGGTGATTTTAAAACAGCAGTAGATACCATAAACAGATATGTTGATATACGGGATGAGCTGTGCAGAATATGGATGAGTTTGATGCTTGATGCCTATACCAAAAACCCAAATGTCCCTGAATATGCCAAAGAGTATGCCGAAAAAGTATTCGATAAGAACCATCAGGAATACAACGATTATAAACTGGTAAGGGATTTATACAAAAAACACAAAGGCAAACTTAAAGAAATCAGCCTTTATACTTATACCCCCATAGGAGAATTGATAAAAGATGCCCGTGCTCAGAATATTACCATTATGCCCCTTGGTGCAGGCGGCCCGGGCGCAAATTTAATTGCCGTATCAGCAAAAGGCATAGAACATATTAAAGGATTCTTAGAGAAAGAGGGATTAGGCGAAATAAACGAGAAAGAAGCCAAATCCATCATCTGCGGCACAGGCACATTGAAAGGCTATTTGGAGTTTAAAATCGGCCGAGAGTCGATTAAGCTCAATGGGTTTGAGGACTTAGGCTTGAATTTGCCTAGAACCTCTTCTTCTATAGCAAAACTAGACCCTAATACCTCCTGCCGCATCATTTCTTCTTACCGCAAAAGGGGTAAAAGTACAATGTGTGAGCCTTTTGTAGATAGTCCCATGTATGGTGTTTACTACCACATTGATCCTCTAAAAAGCCAGGTATGGCAACTAACAGAAGAAGAATACAACAAATCGACTCTTCCCAAATATATATGCGGTCTAAGGAGTAGAAATAGCGCAAGCAGCAGTATAGAGAAAAAACTGAGAAAATGGGCAGAAGCTATTCTTAGAGCCAATCCCGGCCAAAAACAATTACTAACAAGAAAGATCCAAGTAGGAAACATAACACTTGAAATTAGAGAAGGCGGCGCAGTAACAATAGATATAACAAAAGCCTCTGTTCTTAGAAATGGCGAATACGATGTTCCTACCAAGCAGGAGGCAATGGAAGATTTTATTAAGAGTCATGGATACTCTGCAGAAGATGGCGTTTATTTTGGCAATGAAACGTATTCTCTGAACAGCAGAGATGGTATTGTTGCGAGAATCAAAGGATTGAAAGTATACGCAGTAGATAAAGAACAGGAACAGGTAATATCAGAGGCAACCCCAATAGGGGAAGGTATAGATTCTACCTATAAGAAACTAAAAGAGATTTCTCTTAATCCTGAGAATATTAAATTTATAGGAATGGATATGGATGGAACTATTTTAGGAGTAAGACCTGATAAAACACCGGAAATCTTAGACGATAGAAAAGATATATTAGAAGTGTTACTAACTTTAATACAAAAAGAAATACATCTGGCTGTTTTTACAGACAATGCTTCAAAAGTTGTGATTAAAAGAGTATTAGAGCCTATAAACAGAGAGATTAAAAATAGAAATATAACAGTTAAAGACAATTTTATGAGCCTCTATGCTTGCGGTATGGTGGTAAAAATTAATGTAAACTCAGACAGAAGCATAGAGTATGATAAAAAATACAGCCAAGATAAAGTTATTCCTCAAGATATAAAAAATAAAATTATCCAAAAACTTGGAGATAAGGTGGAAATAGTAAGGGATAAAATAGTCTCTAATAATTTTCTGAGTGATTTCTATAGAGAGATATTAATACAGGATAAAACCGGAAAATTGCAGAGAATAGAAGCAGTAGAAGAAGGGTATTATTACTACAGAATAAAAGAACAAGACAAATATCCTGATTTTCATTTAAGAGGCGTGATTGTGCAAAGAAGAGATGAAAATTTTCTTGGGGACGGAAGCCTTGCTCAGTTTGCAATTCTGCCTATTCCTTCAAGATTTACAAAAGATTGCAAATTTCAAAACACCGAAATAGACAAAAGAGACGAGCTATTAATAAAGATAATAACTCTTTTAAGCGAAGACGACTTCGTATCAACTAATAGAGCTTCCTCTTCCATCATCAATACCACCCTTCGTCCCTATTACGCAGGCAGCGGCAGGATTAAAGACAAAAAGGATTTTCTTAGAGATAGGGGTTTTATAAGAAGAATAGTAGTTGGAGGAGAGCTTGATAAGATTGCAAATAAAACAAATGATAATTACAGATTAGGCAAGGTAGACGAATCTCTTACCCTTGAGGAAATTGAAGCAATGGCTTTTGGCGTAGAGCCTGCTGATAGCAATGCTCAAGAGATTTTTGCAAGAAATCGCCTTTATCTTAATTTAGCCAGGCGATATTTTGAAAAGTATTTAACTTCTAATATAGGCTACAATGATTTTAGAAAAGCCGTATATACTGCTATTCTTGCAGATAACATCAATCCTAATAGTTCAAATAACATTAGAGAATCCAAACAGCAACTGGATAGTTGGGTTAATTTTATGCTAAACGTTGAAGAAAAAATAAGAATAGACGACACAGAGGATTTTTGCAATGACATACAAAAGAGTAAAGAATACGTTCATATTCTTGGCTCTAACGGAGAAGTTGCTTTTGATTTGTATGTGTTTGGAGTAATGCTTTTAAAACTCTGGATGCAAAAAGAACACAATGCATCAGTAGAAGAATTAAAAGAAGAAGGCTATAAACTAACATTTGTTGCTAAAAAATCAAGGCCCATAGCAGTGGATGGATACACTCAGGATGTAACACTTCTGGATGTGGAAAATCTCATAAAAGAAATTCCTTTGTTAAAAGAAGCCAAAGAGATAGGCCTTATTCAAATAATTGACAGCGGCTCTAAGATGAAAGGAACGGATTTAAGAAAAGCCACAGATGCTTTTAAGGTAGCTATTGAGAGGGTTCAAAATAAAAAGGCTGTTTTAGGGGCAAAAGGCGAGTTCAACAACTTTACCTTGGATTTATTAGATGCAGAGCATTATAGATTTGTTCTTGCTAAGATTCCGCCTACCCAGGTTATGGCAGAACTCCCTTATGTAAGAGGTGGGCTTATTGAAAAAGCCCAAAGAGGCATTACACCTTCTTTTTATCCTTTTATCTTAAGAGTGCCTGCGGGTTTTGAGGTGGCTAAGGACTACTTTGGCATGAGAAAAACCCAAATGAGCATTTTAAGGTTTTACAAAGCAAGGAATATAATAGAAAAAGAATATCACGGAAGAGATAACGTTAATTGGCAAGGTATTTTAGATGATATTGCCAGAGCCGCAAAACGCAATGAGTACGAAACATTAGTAGAATATGTACTTGCCAAATATCAAGATAAAGCCTGGAAATTAATCTTTAATATTAAACCTTACTTTAATGTTGTAGAAAAATACAGGAAATTTAAACAAAACATTGATATAAACGATGCCATACCTTCACTATTCTTTAATTGGTGTTTATATGAAGATTTTAAGCTAATAAAAGAAAAATTTAATGAAGAATTGGAAAAATACAACACCATATATAGAAAATCCCTATATGCTCATGAATATGAAATAGAACGGTCTGGCCTAAAGGCGGAAAAGAATCCCACAGAAGAAACCGGTCTAATCGGCAATTTTAAAGAAGAAAGCCTTATAAAAACACTTATTTTAAGCGAAGCGAAAAAAACCAATAAAGTGCATGTGCATTCTATTTTATTGCCGCTTGAGGTGCTTGGCGCTTCTTTGGAAGTTGCTCCTATTTTTGTATCTGATTTTAAATCGGAATATGAAAACCTAAAAGATTTAATTGTATTTATGCCGAATAGGGCCGCTGAGCTTAAAAAAGCAATAGGATTAGTATTTTCGCATGTAGGTGGATATTTTAATCCCGAGGCTTTATGGAAGCCGTTCAATGAGCCTGATGAGCGGAAAAAGTTCAATATCCCTGAGGATTACAAAAATCTTGCTGTTCTAAATGATTTGATAGATATGTTTATAACCGGAAACATTCAGACTCTGCCTATATACAATAAAGCAGCGTACCTTATAACAAAAGATAATAATATTGTATTCTTTAGGGCTAATATTGAGCAACTTGAGAATATAACCATTAAAATTAACAATAAAACAATAATAAACGGCAGAGAAAGTTTTACTCTTAATCCCCAAGTCAACAAAGAAGGCAAGATAATCCAAGAACAATCTTCCCAAGTAGCAATATTTACGCCAATGCATCCTGTTGTAGGCGATGAGAATGATTACGAAGACCCTGACCAGAATCGAGAGAAAAACTATCGAATAGTAAGTAAGTTTAAAGTGGGAAAAGACAGGATAAATATCATCATTTTTAATAATAAAGCAGAAGTTTACCCCAGGCCTGTTTATTTGCAAACAGAAGGAATAGTTATCTCTTTGACAAAGGAAAAGGCAAAAGAATTCTTTGGCGATATACTACCTGAAGATGGCACTCAATTTAGTGTTGATATTGATATATTAGACGATATATCAAGAATTTCAAAAGTGCCAAGAGATGATATACGTGATATTGTCGGCGGTCTTACCCTTGTTTGGACAAAGTCTGATTCTGAGGCATTTTTAAGAGATAGTCAGCTTCTAGAATTTGTAAGAGGAACCAAAATTAACGAAAAAGATTTCACAAGAATTATGAATATTCTTGAATACCGCATCAGAAGGAATTTTGATAAAGAAGGCTGGTTCAACAGGTTCTCCCGCCTAACCCAGGAGACCCAACTTCAGAGGATTACCGCCAGAGGCCCGCGCTGCATCTGGGTAAAAACCAAGAGATATTTATTAATACTTGTAGCCGAAGGAAGGCAGGATAGTTCTATTGGATTTAATTTCCCTGAACTTGTATATGTAGCATATAAAGAGCTGTATAAGTTGTTAAAAGAAAAAAGCAGAGAAGAAGATTTTATAGAAGAGATAGAAACTCTGGAAATACTTAATTTTGACGGTGGTTCATCCGTAGGCATGGGATTTATGTATGAGGGCAAATTTATTCCTGTTGTTACAAGAGCGCCGGGACCTTCCAACTGCAAAGGAATGGAGCGTCCTGTTCCGCAGCTGATAGTGTTTAGAAATAGCAGTTCATCAGTTTCATTTTCTGAAAAAATTAAATATGTAGAAATACATCCGACAAATAAGTGCAATATGTTGTGTGAAGGATGTACATATTCGTCAGTAGAGAGAAAGGCTACATTTCCATTTGAGGAATTGGATATACTTTCTAGATTATCTCCGTATATGGTAATGATTGCAGGTGGAGGAGAGCCTACTATGTATAGATATAAGGATAAGACATTTAACGACTTTGTATTGGAAATAGTGAAGAAAACCCCTAGTTTGAAAGAACTCTCGCTAGTTACAAATGGCGTAATTGTTCCTGCTGGAGAGTGGAAGAATTATATTTCCTTTTTGGGAGTATCTCTGCATGGCAGTTCACAGGAAGAATTTGAAATGTATACAAGGATAAAGGATAAGAATATTTTTAGTACCGTTTGGAGAAATATTTTTGATGAATATTTAGTCAAAAGCCCGATTAAAAACATTGTTGTTTCTTATGTATATTCAAAAAGCAATATTGATAATGTCTTGCCACTAGTAGAACTTATATGGAGTTTTTGGAAAGAGGTTAGCCATAAACTTCAATTGTCTCATAAAGAAAAAAAGTTTAATTTTGTTCTCCAGCCTTTTGCCGATGATAGCAATATTAGTAATCCATTCCTTCATGCTAATTTAAACGAACAACAGATAGAAAATTATGTAAGGCAGTTGAGAAAAATAAAACGCGATAATAAGGAGTTATGGAAATTTATTAATAAGCATGCTGTTCATGTTGTGACGCTTCCATTCAGAACGCACAAAGCTTTGGGAGTAAGAAGATGCATTATGGTGAAAGATTATGTATTGATTGGGGCTGATAGAAAATTTTATCCTTGCTGTGTTATGGCTGCTAGTAACAGAGATATATATTTAGGCGATATAAATACAATAGAAAGTTTAAAATATATCCGTGAAAAATTCTATAAGAATATACCTGACACATGTAAAACTAGCTGTCGCATTAAAAATACATTTATAGGGAAGTTAATTAGTAATGACACAAAAGACATTGTAGGTATAGAGACTCCTTCGTCTTCTTCTATCAGGAAGCAGGAGTTATTACACCATAAATTTGGAGAAATAAAGTCAGCATTATCGACGCATCCATCTGTCTCAATAAACAACTATTCGTTGAGAGGGTTCGCAGAATTTGCTAAACAGTTTACATTAAAGGGAGAATTAAGAGGAAAACAGAAAGAAGTCTTCAGCATAAATGGACTACGAGTTAGTATAACTTTCTATTCTCTGTCCTCTTCCAGCCCTCTCAAAGTAAAAACCCTCCTTCTCAAAACCACAGACACTCTTATCAAATTCGGCACATCCGGCTGGCGGGGGATATTGGGCAAAGACTTCAATATGGACAATGTCAGAAGATGTGCCCAAGGCTTAGCCGATTATTACCACAGCCATATAAAACAAGGTTCTATTCTTATCGGCTTTGACCCAAGAAAAGGCAACTATGAGTTTGCTAAAGAAATTGCCTCAATACTTGCAGGCAACAATATACCAGTAAAAATCATCATTGAAGAACCAACTCCCACGCCTGTTTTAGCTTATCTTGCCAATTCCAATCCGGAGATTAGCGGGGTGATAAATC
>CAYVYZ010000064.1:0-7975 GCA_964455875.1 uncultured Planctomycetia bacterium
GTTTCTAAATTCAGTGCTGTAGAAACATCTCTTAAAGAGCCAGAGAGATTCAATCTTCCCTTGCGTTATAATGATAATCGCATTGTACTTATACCTAGAGACCCCTGGTGGATACATACCTACTGGGATATTTCCCAGGAGAAGATTAACGAAACAACTGCTAAAATACCCCTTCATGAAAGAGAAAATCTTAAGTGGGCCTTAAGAGTCCATGATGTTACAGGAATAAGCAATTTTACTGGTTATAATTCTCATTCTTTCTATGACATTGATATTAATTTCGACGCTTATAACTGGTATATTAATGTGAATGCACCAGAAAGAGAGTGGTGTGTTGAAATTGGGCTTAAGACAAAGAATGGTAGATTTTTTGTTGTGTTGCGGTCCAATATTATAAAAACTCCTTATTTCGGGATTTCTGATATTGTTGATGAGGAATGGGCTTTGCCTGATGAGGATTACTTTAGGGTTTTGGGCGTTTATGATTTAGGCAGAAGTTCATTAGAGAGAAGAAAAAAGCTGGAGGAGCTGTTGAAGCAGCAAATTTCCAGTGGGTTCTTCTCAGGTGCTTTAAGCAGCCTTTCTTCATTGAGAGAAAAGAAGAAGGAGAGGAAGTTCTTTCTAGAGGTATGGACAGAGCTCATTCTTTATGGTAGAACTACCCCTGATGCCGCCGTCTCTGTTTGTGGCAAAAAGATAAAGCTAAGAGACGATGGAACATTTTCTATCCGTTATGCTTTGCCTGAAGGGAATTTTCGTTTTGACGTTTCCGCAACCTCTCAAGACAAAGAAGAAACCATCACTATCATTCCCGCAGTAAAGCGGTATACCATAAAATAATAGTATGGAAAAGGGATATCTTTCTTTAGTATTACATGCTCATCTTCCTTTTGTCCGTCATCCTGAATACGAAGAGTTCTTGGAAGAGCGGTGGCTCTTTGAGGCTCTAACCGAAACATACCTGCCATTACTTTCTATGATGGAAGGCCTTATCCACGACAGAGTAGATTTTAAACTTACCATAAATGTTTCTCCTTCTTTGAGTGAGATGTTAGCAGATGAACTTCTTAAGGAAAGGTATGTTAAGTATTTAGACAAGATGATTGAACTGTGTGAAAAGGAAGTAGAACGTACCCGTTTCTATGAAGAGTTTCACAAACTGGCGTTAATGTATTATTATCGTTTTTCTAATACGAAAGATAAGTTTGTAAATAGGTACCACCGAGATATTATAAAGCAGTTTAAGATGATTCAAGATAAAGGAAACCTGGAAGTTATAACCTGTGGTGCTACCCACGGCTTCTTACCTTTACTTTCTGTTAATAAAGAGGCAGTAAAGGCTCAAATAAGAATAGGAGTAGATACTTACCGGAAACATTTTGGTACTTCTCCGCTTGGCATTTGGCTTCCTGAGTGCGGATATTTTGAAGGATTAGACAAATTTCTTAAGGAAGAAGGGATTAAATATTTTATTTTGGAGACTCACGGGATTTTATTTTCTCGGCCCCGGCCTAAGTTTGGTGTGTATTCAGCATATTACACAAAAAATAGAGTCGCAGTGTTTGGGAGAGACCATGAGTCTTCTAAAAGCGTATGGTCTTCCATTGAAGGGTATCCTGGCGATTATAATTATCGCGAGTACTACCGTGATATCGGGTTCGATTTAGATTACGATTATATTAAACCTTATATATCTAGCTGCGGAGCACGTATATTTACGGGGATAAAGTACTATAGAATAACAGGTAATACCCCTCATAAAGAGCCATATGTTCCCGAAAAGGCGCGCCAAAAAGCTGCTGAGCACGCAGGAAATTTTATGTTCAACCGTGAAAAACAGATAGAGCACCTTTACGGTATAATAGGAAGGAAGCCAATTATAGTTTCTCCTTACGATGCTGAATTATTTGGTCATTGGTGGTTTGAAGGTATAGATTGGCTTAATTTTCTTATACGCAAAATTCGCTATGATCAGAAGACCATTAAGTTGGTTACACCATCAGAGTATCTTAAGATTTATCCCCGGAATCAAGTTATTACCCCTTCTCCTTCCAGCTGGGGATGGAAAGGTTATTATGAAGTGTGGCTTAATGGTTCTAACGACTGGGTTTATCCACATCTTCATCGTGCCTCTGAAGAGATGAAAAAAGCAGTTAAAGAATTTTCTTCTGATGGTGAAATAAAGAAACGGATTTTAAACCAGATGCTAAGAGAGCTTCTTTTAGCACAGTCAAGCGACTGGGCATTCATGATGAAAACAGGTGCTTTTAGTGAATATGCCACAAAACGCACTATTATCCATCTTGAAAGGTTCTATCTCCTTAAAAGTTACCTGGAGAGAAACTTCTTTAATATGGAAGTGCTGGAGGACATTGAGAGAAAAGATAATATTTTCCCCCATATAAACTATTCTGTATATCAAACATAGTATGAAACACGTTCCTACCGATGTTATCTTCTTATGGCATATGCACCAACCTTACTATCGCAAGCCACACGATAGTTACTATCTTCTTCCTTGGGTAAGATTGCATGGAGTAAAGGATTATTATGGAATGGCACGTGTGGTAGAAAAATTTGACAATGTAAAGGTTACTTTTAACTTTAGCGGTATACTAATTGAGCAACTTCTCGATTACACACAGAATAAAGCAAAAGATTACTACGGTATACTTACCTTAAAAAATCCAAAGTACCTTACACACACAGAGAGAGAATTTATTATTGATAGGTTTTTTTCAGTTAACTTTGAAAGGTTTATTCGCCCCAATAAACGTTATCTCCAGCTTCATCATAAAAAGATGAGCAAGAAAAAATTCTCTGCGCAGGATATACTTGATTTACAGGTTATATTCAACCTTTGTTGGTTCCACCCCTACACTATAAAGGAAGACAAGAATTTAAGAAGCATAGTCAAGAAAGAAAAGGATTATACTTTTAGCGATAAAGAATATATTATGAGAAAACAGTATAATATTATCTCTAAAATTTTCCCTCTCTATAAAAAGCTCCTTAAAGACGGAAGAATAGAGCTTTCTTTAACTCCCTACGCCCATCCTATTATGCCTTTGATTTATGACACAGATGTTTTAAAAGATTTCTCTTATTTGAAAAGGCCTTCTCTTAGGTTTTCTCGGCCTGAGGATTGTATCTGGCATTTAGATAAGTCGGTGAGTATTTTTAAGAGTGTGTTTGGTGAAAAGATAAAAGGGAGTTGGCCGTCGGAGGGTAGCATATCGGAGGATGTTGCCCGTATTTATGCTCAAGAAGGATTTAAATGGATAGGAGCTGACGAAGAGATTCTTTTTAAAAGCCTTACTACAGAGTTCGTTCCTTACGACCTTATAAAAAAGCAGCGCCATCTTATATATAGGACATATAATTTCCACAACTTAAACGTGTTTTTTAGAGACCGTAATCTTTCTGATGCGTTAAGTTTTATTTATCAGAGCTGGGAGGATCCTGTTTTTGCTGCTAATGATTTCCTTGAACATTGTAAAAGGATTCATTATTACACGAAGAACATTTTGAAAAAGCGTGCCATTGTGATTATTATGGATGGAGAGAATGCATGGGAGTATTACAACAACAATGGAGTAGAGTTTTTAGAGACGATTTATAATGCCTTAGAGCATAGCAAAATTCTTAGTTCTACGACACCCTCAGAATTCTTGAGAGGCCACCACTCAAAATCTCTTGAGAGGTTAAGCCCTGGTTCTTGGATTAATGGAGATTTTGGGGTATGGATAGGTTCTAAAGAGAACAATCATAATTGGTATATTTTAAGAAGGGTTAGAGACCAGATAGAGAGAGTAAAAGACAGGAATAAGAAAGCAAAGCTCTTAGAGTATTTTTATATTATTGAAGGCAGCGACTGGAACTGGTGGAATACCTTTGAGGAGACAACAGGAGATTTCAACAAGCTGTTTCTTTCTTATATCTACGAGTTGTACAAAATGCTTGGCAAAAAATTTCCTTCCTATATAATAAATAGATAATTTCCAATAGCTTAAGAATGGTTTATAATAGAGACGTGTCTTATGAGTAAAGTATATTTTCTTTTTGGTGTCCATAATCACCAGCCTGTGGGAAATTTTGATTATGTGTTTGAAGATGCTTTTAGCAGGTGCTATGCTCCTTTTATAGATATTTTAGAAAGATACCCCCTTGTAAAATGTAATCTTCATATAACTGGTCCCCTCTATGATTGGATTATTTCCCACCGAAGACATTTTATGGATAAGATTAAGGCTATGGTTAAAAAAGGACAGCTTGAGATTATAAGTGGAGGCTATTACGAGCCCATTCTTCCTATCATACCTGATGAGGACAAATATTCTCAGATAGAGCTTATGAATAAATTTATAAAAAACCAATTTAATAAAAATCCAACAGGCATATGGATTGCAGAAAGAGTATGGGAGCCTTATTTGGCAAGGGTCATTCATGATTCTTCTTTACGTTATACTTTCTTGGATGATACTCATTTTCGTTATGCAGGACTATCGGAAAAGGAATTTCTTGGTTACTATACTACTGAAGATGCAGGAAAAGAAATATTTATTTTTCCTATAAGTAAGACATTACGCTATAAGATTCCCTTCTCTCAAGCTCATGAGGCAATCGAGCTCCTTAAAAGCTTTGCCAACAACGGTGATACTTTGATTACGCTTTTTGATGATGGTGAGAAATTTGGTCTGTGGCCTCATACTTTTGACTGGGTTTATAACAAAGGGTGGCTGGACAGTTTTTTTAAACTCTTAACTAAGAATATAAATACAGTGGAAACAATCACTGCCCAAGAAGCTATAGAGAAGTTTTCTCCGAACTCTCTTGTATATTTACCTACTGCTTCTTATGAGGAGATGGGAGAGTGGGTGCTTGAGCCAGCTATTTTTAGAAATTTCGAAGAACTTCAAAAGTACATTACAGATAATCCTAAGAGTGTTCAATGGAAAAGCTTCTTAAGGGGAGGGTTTTTTAGAAACTTTTCCGCAAAGTACCCTCGGATTAATTTTATGCACAAGAAGATGGTTTTTTTAAGCAACAAAATACACGCCCAACGAAGAGTTAAAGATTCCAAAAACATTCTAAAACATCTCTGGCAAGCACAGTGTAATTGTGGCTATTGGCATGGTATCTTTGGAGGGTTTTATCTTGGGCATATAAGAGCAGCTATCTATGAAAACTTGATTAAAGCAGAAAAAGAGTTTGATACTAAAACGTCAAAGAATTTTCCCATAGCTGAGAGGAGGGATTTTAATTTTGACGGTTATGAGGAAATTACTCTAAAAAATAGACATCTTATCTTAACCTTGTCAGAAAAAGGGGCAACTATTGTTGAGTTAAGTTATAAAGATAAGTGTCTTAACCTGCTTAATACCATTACCCGTCAGGAAGAGTCTTATCATAGCAAAGTAAGTGAAGCTGCCCAGGAGAAAGGGAACGGAATTTCTACCATTCATGATGTAATTAGAGCTAAAGAAAAGGGACTTGAGAATTACCTTATTTATGATAATTACGAGAAGGTAAGTCTTATTGACAATCTTTTAAGAAAAGATATTTCTTTGGAAGATTTTTCCAAACAGAAGAAAGTAAATACACTATCTAACTTTCGTTATCAGATTTCTTTATCAAAAAGAAAATCGGGAATTTCTTTAAGCTGTCGCTATAAAAAGGAAGAGCTCGATTTTCTTAAGAAAGTGAGTTTTGCTAACAGCTCTTCTTTTGACGTAGAGTATATGTTCTTTAAAACAGCTCTTTTAGAGGATTATTATTTTGGAGTGGAGTTTAATATTTATCTTCCCTCTAAAGATTCAGTAAAGTTTCTTACAAAGAGAGAGTCTTTATCTTTTAATGGAAGCATGGCTTTAGACAGCATTGATAGTTTAGGTATTAAGGATAGTTTTACCGGTATAGAGATTCAGTTCAATGTAGGTTTATCAGATGTATTTATTACGCCTTTGTATTCTGTCTCATCGTCAGAAGCGGGGTTTGAGAAAGCTTATCAACAGGCTACGCTCCTTTTTATCAAGAAAGAAAGGGGCGATTCTTACAGGGTAGCTTGCAGGCTAAAAAAGGAGGGTTAAATGCTAAAAAAAAGAAGTGCCTCAGTAAAGAAAGGGATGAAAATTAAAAAAGGGTCATCAAAGACAGGCAGGACAAGTACAAAAGACGATTCTTTTGAATTCACATTAAGCAAAATTGCTGAGTATATAAGAACAAGAGCTTATTACATCTGGGAAGATATGGGAAAGCCAGTGGGCAAAGATATTGAGATTTGGCAGACAGCAGAAAGAGAGATACTTAGAAAACTCATCAGAAAATGATTTGTCTGTGAGGTTTTCAAAACCTCAGCATCTATAAAAATGCTTAGTCACGAACTCTATTTAAAAACTGGAGAAATTCTCCTTAGACGATTGGAGAATAAGTTTCATTTTAATATGAGCAATGAGGAGCGGTGGGATTTAGTAGAGAATACATTAAAAGATGTAGCTTATGAGTCAGGTGACGAGCAAATAAAGGATATTTATGATAATCATGCAAAAAGAAGGGTGTTTATTGAGCAGTTTCTTTCTTACGATGAGGTAGATGAGTTTATTAAAGACCCGCAGGTAGAAGATATTGACATAAACAGTACAAATCCTATCTTTGTTCATATGACAAACAGAGGATTTGTTAAAACAAACAGACGTTTCTCTACTGCACGTTACCTTGACTTCTTTCAAAGAAAACTCATCATTTTTGCAGGAAGAGTTTATGTTAGAAAGATAAATGACTACGGTTTACCTAATATATACGGCCGAGTTAATATTGTACATTCTCCTTTTGGTCCTCAGATTACGATAACAAAATCAAAAGAATTACCTTTAAGCATCATTCAGTTAATAGAAAGTGGCACTCTGGATTATATTACCGCATCTTTTCTCTGGTTAGCAGTGGAAGGGATGGGTTTACGTCCTGCTAATATGTTAATTGTAGGAGGGCCGGGGGCAGGAAAAACAACCCTTCTTAATGCGCTTTTGAGCTTTATTCCTTCTAATGAAAGAGTAGTAATTATAGAGGATACCTTGGAGTTAAATACGAGGTTTATGGAGAATTTTTCCCGTTTAGAAAGTGGAGAAGATTTGTCCTTAGAATATTTAGTAAAGAACACTTTAAGAATGAGGCCAGAGCGTATTATTGTTGGAGAGGTAAGGGGAAGGGAAGCCCAAGATATGATGACAGCAATGAATATTGGTAAATATTGTATGGGAACAATTCATGCTTCTAATACAAAGGAAGCATTTACTCGCCTAGAGAATGCTCCTATGAACATACCCCCTTCTTTAATAAATCTTATTGATGTGTTAGTGGTTTTAAGAAGATTCAGAAAGGGTAATATTATTCAAAGGGTAGCGGAGGAGATATCAGAGACTTCCTTTATGCATCAGAAGCGCCCTTTGGTGTCAGTAATGTGGAAATACGATTACAAAACAAATTGTATTAAAGAAGAATCGCCATGCACCATCTTTAGAGACAAACTCGCTGAGGCAACAGGAAAAGAGGCTGTTTATGTTCTCACAGAGCACCAATTAAGGGCAAAGATTTTATACCTTCTTAAAGAAAAGAATATTAAAACGTTTCACGAAATTACCAAATTCGCCTCTATCTACAATAAAGACAGAGAGCAGGCTTTAAACAGTATAGGTAGTAGCATAAAAGAAGTAGAGAAGATTTCTTTACCCCAATAGTTAAATTTCGATATCGGAGAGGTCGCATAGTCTGGACTAGTGCGCACGCCTGGAGAGCGTGTGACCCGTAAGGGTCCGGGAGTTCGAATCTCCCCCTCTCCGCCACTTTTTGCTAAGCAAAAAGTGGCGAGATCTCGCCCGCTTCACCAAATTTGCAAAACAAATTTGGTAAGCGAGGCGGATCCGCCATACAGAATCTTTTGAAACGCTTAAAGAAGCACGGCAAAAAGAAAAGTTTTATA
>CAYVYZ010000065.1:0-7835 GCA_964455875.1 uncultured Planctomycetia bacterium
GTAAAAAGAAGAGCGCTCATATTAGTAAACCGATGAGCAGTAATAAAAGTATAGAGGTAATATAGAAAACCACATAAAAAGAACAGTGCTGATACAGGCAAAAATACTCTTAAAGGGGAGAAAAAAACGCTTATCTTCATTATAATCACAATAAAATGCATACCATCATAAAAAAGATTTATCTTGCTTTTCCCCTTTTTTCTCGGCAAAACTTTAACAGGAACAAACGTAACAGGAAAAGCTGCTTTTATAAAGGAGAGTGTTAAGGTTGTAGGGTAAGAAAAAGTATTGGGTAAAAGATATAGAAACTTTATCGCTTTGTCTCTCTTTACTGCCCTGAAACCACTAGTTAAATCTTCTATCTTAACCCCACTCACATATGAGGCGAGGGCATTATAGAGAACATTGGCAAAACTGCGCCACCACTCCTGCTTACTAAGAGAGCGCCTACCAATAACCATATCAAACCTGTCAATTTTTTCTAATAGTTTTGGAATCTCCTCAGGAAGATGTTGTCCATCAGCATCCATAAGAACAATAACATCACCATTTGCTGCTCTTATGCCTCGCTTAATAGCAGCTCCATTACCCATACGATAAGGGTTACTTAAAACTACAGCCTTTAATTCTCTTGCTATATCCGCTGTTTTGTCACTAGAACAATCGTCAATAACAATAATCTCAATATCTTGGCCCAATGTCTTACGGATGCGTTCAATAACATCCTTTATGGAGGCTTCTTCGTTATAGGCAGGCAATATAATACTTATTTTCATCTCTTTTATTATATTTTCCCCCAAACCAATAATCAAGAGTAATCCCACAAAACTTTATATATCTTTTAATGTAACGGCAAGATAATATTAAGACTGGAAGGTATCAAGAAGTTTCTTTAGGGAGTCGTAGAAACGAGATAACTCCTGGGTATGGGAAGTCATCTCTTCCATTGCAGAAGTTTGTTCCTCGGAAGAAGCACCTACGGTCTCTGATACTTTTATAGCCTCCTCCGCTAAAGGAATGGTCTCTTCAATAAATTTTTTAACGTCTTCTAACCCTGTAAGAATATTAACTGTGGTTTCACTAATGGTAGAAACTAACTCGTTTGACTTATCACAAAGCCCTACAATATGAGAGAAGGATTCCGAAAATTTATCAATCATCTCTGAACCACCCTTAACGGCCTCCACCCCTTCTTTCATAGAACGGGCAGCAACATCTGTCTGATTCTGAATTACTCCTACTAATTCTCCAATGTTTTTAGCTGAAGAGGCGCTCTCTTCCGCAAGCTTTCTTACTTCCTCTGCTACTACTGCAAACCCTCGTCCTGACTCACCAGCACGAGCAGCTTCAATTGCAGCGTTAAGAGCAAGCAAATTGGTTTGGTCAGCAATGGCAGCAAGAACATTTACTATATTGGTGATGTGTTTGGATTTCTCTACCAGCTCTTCAATAGCACGTGCAGAGCTGCCAATTACCTCGTTAATCTTGGCCATTTTGTTTACCATTTCATCAGTAATATTTTTTCCTCCCTGTGCAGAAGAATGAACATCGCTGGAAGACTTAACAGCATCGCTTGCTAAATCCGTAATGTAGTTTGAAGATATAGTTATCGCTTCAATAAGACCAGATGCTGACTCTACTCTTTTTGCTTGAGTAGAAACTCTTTCGCACAGTTGCTGAATAGATGTGGCAATTTGACCAGCACTAGCAGTTGTCTCTTCAGATACAGACACAAGGCTTTCTATTAAAGTTGACACTTTGCCTGAGGAGTCTTTAATACGACTAATAAACCCAGAGAAAAACTGAAGAAACCTGTTAAAAGCGTCAATAAAAATCTTAACGTCGCCATAGGCTTTTGTTTCTATGTGCCTATTAAAGCCGGCCTTTCCTTCGGAAAAATCTTCTATCGCAACCGTAACTTCTTTTAACGGCTTCGCAATATAGCGGTAATAAAGAAAAATTAACAATCCCCCAATAACAAGAGAGAATATAAACAGCCATATAGCTACCTCTAGTCCAACATGGCGGGTAATACTTCTAGCCTGTTCGATGTTAACTTGCGCCTTACCCAAGGCAGAATAAGAGACATAAGCAGTAATATTAAAAAATATTACTGCTCCAATTGCTGCAGCAACAACACTGCCAATAATTATTTTCTTTATCATTATAATAAAGATTATATATAAATTATCTGTCTTTTACAACAAGAATAAACGCGGGAATTTTAAAACTGTATCTGCACAATCTTTTTGCCTCCACCCTCATCCTTCACAGAAAGCAAAACTTTATTCATCCTCTGACACCAATTCCTTACATCCTGCTCAAAAGTAGGACAATCACCAGCTACCTCTAATATGTCGCCCGGCTGAAGCTGAGGAACCATCTGGGCAATTTTAATTACAGGTTGGGGGCATTTAAGACCTAAAGTATCTAACTGTTTTACTGCCATTCATACCTCCTTGTTTTTATTATGTTGCTACAGATAAAATAAACTCCTTCTCTATCAAATTCGCTACTCTATACACCGCCTCTTCTACCCTCTTTGATACCCCTTCACTAAAAGAACAGCTGTTTTTTATTTCTACAGCAAACACTACAATATCCTTTGGGAAAGCAACATCCATTTGGTGTGCTAGTTCAATTACTGTTCCTAAACCTATATTGTGTGAAGAAAAATAGTGTCTACACATAAATAGTTCTTTTGTGCCTATTCGATGTATTGTACCTTCTGTATTCTTTTCTGTAATAATCGAATCAATTACTACTGCCTGCCTATAGCCACAAAGAGTATCTAAAAGGTTTATACCGGCTTCGTCACTTTCCTTTATATCAATATCTAAATGTTTAGGAAAACGCTCCTTTAATAAGCGCGCCACTCTTATACCAACGCTATCATCCCCTCGAATAATACTACCCAGCCCCAGAATAACAGTATCTTTCATATTAATCCCTTCTTATCTCTTTAAGTAGTTTATTTTTTGTGTTATAAATTCTTACAATAAGAGGCATCTCCCCCGGAAGACTGTGAGTGGCACAAGCTAAGCAGGGGTCATAAGCACGGAATGCCATTTCTATCATATCAAGAATTCCCTCAGATACATTACCATTTTTAATAAGACCGCGGGCGGCTTTCTCAATTGACATACAAATTGCAGCCGCGTTGTTTTGGGTTGCTACTAAAAGATTCGCTTTTTGGATAATTCCTTTTTCATCGGTCTGGTAATGATGAATTAGAGTCCCCCGTGGAGCTTCACATACCCCTATCCCTTCAGAAGGAGTTTTTTTAGGAATATTTCTTACGTGAGGATCAAGAATCTCTGGGTCACTAGCCAACTCCACCATCCGCTCCGCTGCATAAAGAACTTCTACAAGACGCGCCCAATGATAAGCCAAGGTATTATGGGCAGGCTTTTTACCTAGAATTGAATACATCTTCTCATACTCCTGGTGCGCTAAAGGAGTCGCCATACCTTCTGAAGCATTCAGGCGGGCAAGAGGCGCTACTCGGTAAACACCGCTATCGACCCCATCAACAAAACCTTTCCATCCTACATCTCTAAGGTAAAGAATTCTTAAATAACTCCAGGGAACAGCCATCTCTTCTACATACTTCTGGTAATCATGAACATCAAACTTAGCAAACTCATTGCCGTTGGGGTCAACCACTCTTATTTTTCCTTCATAAAAATTAACCTTATTGTTATCATCAACAAGTCCCATATAATAAGTCTGGTGGTAATAAATATCACCTGTTATCAAATCAAGATATGTCTTATTCTTAAGCACAACGTCATCGAATAATTTAAGAGTAAACTGCGCAAACTCTACTGCATCCTTTGCTACCTTTTTAATCTCCTCAACTTCTTCTTTCTTTAAAGGTTTAGAAATCCCTCCCGGTAGTCCACATACAGGATAAAGGGAACTTGCACTTATAGTGGCATTAACTCCTCTTACCCGCTTGCGCATATCAATAACTTTTTTACCAATATCAACACCAACCTTTTTGATAACACCAAGAATATTTCTTTCCTCCTTAGAAGCATCCGGCCCCATAATAAAATCGGGTCCGGCTAAAATATAAAAGTGCAAAAGATGGTCCTCATACATAAAGGCACTATACATAAGTTCTCTTATTTTCTTTGCTGCTTCTGGCGGTCTTACTTTAAAAAGGTCATCGAGAGTCTTTGAAGAAGCTGTATGGTGAGCAGTAGGGCATACGCCACATATCTTCTGGGTTAAAGCAGGCATTTCCTCGGCGGCCCTTCCCTCACAAAATTTTTCAAATCCTCTAAATTCGGGGACCTGAAAGTAGGCATTTTCCACATTACCGTTATCATCAAGAAAAATATCAATTTTCCCATGCCCTTCTAACCTTGTAATAGGGTCAATGGTAATCCGTCTTGTCATCAACTTTCTCCTTTTTTTCCTTTTAAAAGAGAAGCCGCCAGTCCATAGCGGTAAAACAATCCTGAAGCATCGGGAATAGATTCAATAATTTCTTTTATCTCTTTTTCATCATTACTGTCAATCAAAGAAACAATAAAAGATAACGCCTTAGCACCCATATCTTTAACATTGTCGAGTGGACCAAAGCACCCTCGACATGGATAATTCGCTTTTATGCATCGTTCTTCGCACCCTCCGCGTGTTACTGGACCCATGCAGATTATTCCCTGGTCAAGAAAACAACGCTCGGGGTCAATCTCTACTTCATACACACGCTTAAACCTCTTCAATTTAATCTTTGTAGGCTTGGTATCACGGCGCGAACATGTATCACACAAAGCTTTCGTGTCTGCAAGCACACTTCCTTTAGGGGGTAAAGGTCCATCTAAAAGGGTCAATATAGCTTTTGCTACCAACTGGGGTGGGGGCGGACAACCAGGAAGATAATAATCCACATCAATAACCTGATTAAGCGTCCTCACAGTATTGTAAAAATAAGGCAACTCTAACTCCTTCCCATTTTCCTCACTCTTCTCTTTAGGAAGAATCCCTTGAGGGTTATTCATAGTGGAAACTTCTTTAAAAGCACGCTCAAGAACGCTGTTGCGCGTAGAAAAATTAGCTAATCCCACTATTCCTCCCAAATGGGCACAGCTTCCATGAGCAACGATAACTTTAGACTTTTTGCGCAAAAGTTTCACCAGATATTCCTGCTCGCTGGTTCTTACTGCTCCATTAATAAGAGTCGCGGCAAGCTCTCCATCAGCTAAAGCTTCGACATCCTTATATTTAAAATCCATTGCTACCGGCCAGAAAACAATATCAGCCTTCTGGGCTACCACAAGAATATTTTCTGCTACATCTACAACAGACTCTTCACACCCTCCACAACTTGCACACCAGTATAACCCTATTTTCGGCTTACTCATGATTCACCTTTACAGCCTCCTCTGTCTTCCGTAAACAAAGAGGCCCTAATCTCTGTAAATCTTTAACCATCTCAGTCACAACTTCAACAAACTTATCTCCTTCAGAGGCAGAAACCCAATCAAGACGAAACCTTTCTTTCTCAATACCGAAATCAGAAAGTATTTTCTCCATAAGTACAGCTCGACGCAGGGCATTATAGTTACCTTCTTTGTAATGGCAGTCGCCAGGATGACAACCCAAAATAAGAACACCATCTGCCCCGTTATAGAATGCTTCTAATACAAACTGAGGGTCCACTCTACCGCTGCACATAACACGGATAATTCTTACTCCTAAAGGAATCTTTTTCTGAGCCTTTCCTGCCGCATCCGCGCCAGAGTAAGAACACCAGTTACATAAAAACGCTACTATCTTAGGATTGAACTGTTGGGCTTTATCTTCCATTATTTTTCTAACAGTCCTTCTATCTCAGAAGAAATCTGTTTATCAGTAAAATGTTTTGCTTTGATTGCTCCTGAAGGGCACGTTGCCACACACACTCCACATCCTCTGCAAAGCATTTCACTTACTACTGCCCGTTTTTCCTCCTCATCATAACTTATTGCACGATAAGGACATACCTCAATACAAGTTTTGCATCCTGAGCATAAGTCTTTATTAACCTCGGCAATGGTAGGCTCAAGAGAAATTTTTTCTCCTGGAACAAGACGACTAAGCACCCCCCCTGCAGCCGCCTCGGCATGAATAACAGAATTTGTAATATCCCTCGGGGCATTAGCACAACCAGCAATAAAAATACCATCGTTAGTAGTAGAAGCAGGGGAAAGCTTACAATGTTCTTCTTTGAAGAACCGCGCCTCGTCAAGAGGTAAATCTAAAAGTTCTGCTAAGTGACCGGCATCTCTTGCCCCTTCAATTGCCCCAGCAAGCACTACCATATCTACCACTACCTTTATAAGCTTCCCAGTTATTATCGAATGGGACTCGCTTTTATATTCATCTTCCACCGTTGTATTTAAGATACAAATTCTCCCCTCTTCAAGAGAAACTCTTGTCTCGTTTGTATCTCTAACACGGATGAATTCAATACCTTCTTCTTTCTTAAGCTTATCAAAAAAAGACTGTGCCTCTTTATCTGGAAGGCACAAGTCAGAGTATATACTTACTATGCTGGCCTCAGGAAGTTTATGTTTTATAATGTGGGCAAACTTAATTAAGTAAGAACAACATATTGCCGAACAATACGGACGGTAACGTTTGCTACGCGAACCAACACAGTGAATAAGAGCAATTTTTTTTGGGGAGCTTCCGTCTTTTAAAAGGATTTTGCCACCGTAAGGACCTGTAGCACTTAAAATCCTTTCAAACTCTAAACTGGTATAAACATTGTCAATCTTGCCATAACCAAACTGTGCTGCCAATTTGGGATTAAAAAGGTCAAATCCTGTAGCAACAACAATTGCCCCTACATTGAGCTCTCTCTCTGTGTCTTTATCCTCATATTTTATTGCCCCAAAAGCACAAGCAGTCTGACAGGCATTACACTCTTTGCCTTGAAAACGAAGGCAATTTTCCCTGTCTATAACAGGAACACTGGGCAAGGCGCCGGGAAAAGGAAAATAAATAGCCTTTCTTTCCCCCAAATTCTCATCAAATTCATTCTTAACCTTAACGGGGCAAGCCTCAATGCAAGCCCCACAGCTTATACAAAGAGAACTATCAACAAAACGCGCTTTTTGATTTACCTTTACAATAAAATTCCCAAAAAATCCCAGAACTTCTTTAACCTCAGTTAAGGTAAGCACCTCTATATTATCATTGTGTAAAACTTCATCCATCTTCGGCTCAAGCATGCACGGTGCACATTCAAGATTAGGAAAGACATCTTCATAACGTACGGCTTTACCACCAATACACGGAAGGCGCTCTATAAGGTATACCTTCCTCTGCTTCTGGGCCAAAGTTAATGCAGCACTTATACCTGCTATGCCAGCGCCAATAACTACTACATCAGGAGAGGCCTCTATTTCCTTAACATCCAAAGGTTCTTGATAAACTACGCGTTTTACTGCCGCGCGAATCTTAACCTTGGCAAGCTGCGTAGCAAGCTCCTTGTCAGTAATCATCCAAGCAATATGTTCACGGATATTGGCAATCTGAAGAAGATAGGGGTTAAGACCTGCTTCGCTCAAGACTTTCCTAAAGGTAAGTTCGTGCTCCTTGGGGGAACAAGCAGCAATTACAATGCGGTTTAAAGATTGCTCCTTTATGTCACGGGCAATTATTTCTTTTCCTTCATTAGAACAGAGGAGGCGGAACTGACGGACAAAAACAACGTGTTCTAGACTCTTTGCGAATGCGGTTACTTCCTCTAGATGCATAGCATCTTTTATGTTGGGGCCGCATTCACAAATATAGACACCTATCCGTATATCCATTCTATTCTATAAATATCCTTT
>CAYVYZ010000066.1:0-7008 GCA_964455875.1 uncultured Planctomycetia bacterium
AATTTCCCACAAAGGAATGAATATAGTGACTGCCGCTGGCAAGCTTTTAATGTTGCTATACTCACAATAAATTTTTGCCTTTCCTCTTTGCATTCCTTTAAACGTTCCCGGTTGTATAAGGCTTACAATTTTGCCGCCATCTATATGCCACTTAACAAGAGAAGTTATATCTCTTACAGTCCCATTAGTATAATGCCCTTCTGCTCTAACAAAAAAAACTTTCCTCCATGGAAACATAATATTATATTTATCTAAAGAGATAGAGACTAACCTCGCTGGTTCTATCTCAAGCTTAGCCTTGTTACTCTCCTTGTTATCAAATATGACCCAAATATACACTTCCCCTTCTCCTAAACCAGTAACAATACCTTCGTCTACGTTAGCTTTATTTACATCCGAGCACCTCCATTCACCAAACAATGTAATATCACTTTTGTGACCATCTTCATATACTGCTGTAGCCTTAAAATAAATATCCTCACCTACCGCAATCTTTTTATGTAGGGGCTCTATTATAATATACTTTAATTTTGACTTTTCTCTCCGAGACAATATCTCCTCTATAATCCCTTTCGTATCAATTATCTTATACTCTGCCTCTTGAACTGTTGTCTCACCACTCTTTAGAATCCTAATCTCTTTCTTTTTAATACCCTTCTCGTCATAAGGTGCCACAATAACTTCTCCTTCCTTAACGCTTACTTTTGTCCTGTACCTTCCTGGTGTATAATCCTTCTTATAGTATCTCTTTCCATCCTCATATAAAAATTTGTAAGAAAACCCAGAAATCTTCTTCTTATGGGATATCTTCTTAGTAACCACTACTTTAGCAGAAAAACTTTCTATGCTATCCAACCTTCCTTTTATCTCTACAATTCCCTCTTTCTTTAGCTTTAATACTCCTTTTTGTATAAACTCCGCTATATTCTCATCACTAACCTCCCAATCCATCGAGTAAGTTACATCCTCTACATTATTATCATAATAAGTCGCTATAGCCTTAAAAGGAACAGTCTCTCCCTCTTCAGAGAAAAACACAGAAGGGACAAGATGGATAAACTTTATACTATGTCTAATCAGCATCTTGTCTTTAACCTTAGTTACCTTCTCTACATTGCTTCTAATGCTATCATATTTGCAAAATATCTTATCAGGACCATTCTCATCAAAATATATATATTTACCTCCGATTTCTCTTTCTCTTTTACCTTCTACAACAAACCAGCTTACCTCCTCAGAAATGTCTTCTATAGAAGCTTTCCTCTTAGAATAATCATAAAATACCCCCAATGCTAAAAATTGAAGCTTAGTACCCGGTGCAACTGCTGGTTGGATAGGAAAAATTCTAATACTTACAAGCTCTTTACCTGTATTTAGTGGTGCGTTGGGGCTCTTAACATAAACCCCACAGGGATTACTTATCATATTATTACATATAGCGAATATATTAGTGTGCCCCTCTCTAAGAGGCAAAAAGAAACCACCCTCTTTAATTACTATACTTTTATCATCTATATGCCACTCTATATTAGAAGGCAACTCTTCGATACGAAAGTCTTCATAGAATAAAAATGCCTTTATTTCAAAAGGAAACCCAATATTTACAATATACCTGTAAGGTACCAAGAAAACATTCATGACTCCGGGGGGAACATCAAATTTGACAAAGAAATCAGATGGCTCATCGTAGTACCAAATATTACCTCCCATTGCCTTGGGCAAACCAAATCTTTCAAGGGCATCTTTCCGAGACAAATTGGTAATTACATTACTGTTGCTTAACTCTAATGGGTAGGAATGATTATTTCCAGCGTAAGTATCAAGCATGCAGAGAGAGCAAAGGATACTCACACCAATAGCTAATATAAACTTCCTCATTCTAGAAAGGTCCTCATTGTATAACACCCTCATAATTAGCAATTACGATTACCTCTACAACTGCAACATCCTCCTGGTTGTATTCTACAAAAATATCTGTCTTGCCTGGCCTAAGAGGATGCACACAACCTTCTTTGTCTACCCACACTATATTGTCATTAGAAAGCTTCCAATTGACCTGCCGGGTCACGTCCTCAACAACTCTCTTATTACGCATGCTAAACACACGTATATTTCTTGTAGAACTCATATCTATAACTAATTTACTAGGTAATACAAATACTTCCCACCTCTGCTTATATTTCTCATTTGCAAGCTTATCCTTATCTATATTTACCTTGGCAATTACCCCCTTTAAACCCTCCACGAGACTTTCATCTAAGACACCCTCCTCAATGTATGACTCTTGAATCTTACTCATCGTTCTAATTAAATCCTTTCTTTTCCTCTTATCTAAATCTTTTACAATACTGACGCTCTCCATCAATCTTATAAATGTCTCGGAAATAAAATACTTTTTGCGTAGCATATATACTGTATTGATGTATTCTTTCGCTTTATCCTTTGTATATTTATCAATATCTACTTCCTCGACAGCTTCCAATAATTTATGTTTTAGTGCTTCTATCTCCTTTATGTTTCCTCCCCTACGCAACTTATTCATTATTTTATTTAGCTCCTCATTGAGGCTTTTGTCTCTTAAAGAAAACAAAAAGTTTTCCCATGGATTATATCGGTTTTTACCCCCTTTCTTATAAAGAATACTGTTTAGTGTACATTTTGCTTTCGCAATTCTATAGATTCTCTCCAAACGTTGTAAAATCTTATACTTATCCTTCTCATACAACTGACCTGCAAAATAGAATCTATCGATATCGTCTTTTAACTTGTAATATAGGCTCTCAACACCGCTGTTGTCCTTAAGCAACATATCATCTATCAAACCAGTAACCTCATTAATCTTACTAAGAGGCACAACCCTGCTCTCTAATATCTCTCTAATAGCGCTACCGTTATCCATACATAGAAGAAACAATTTCCCTTTAATAAGTTCTGCTAACCTATCACTCTTAAAGGAGGTAGAATCTAAACGATACTCTTGTAAAAAATTAGCCAATGAATATATGCCATCTACAATACTGTTAACCTTATCGCTATAAACAATCTGCTTTGTTTCATGAATCACTTTATCCACAGAAACTGGCGCTAATTTCCTGCTAAAATCGCTACGTAGACTTTTCAAACTATCCCTTAATATTAACTCTAACTTTACATCCAAGATACTCTTTAATTCTTTCTTTAAGTGGCGATCTACAAAAATATCTCTCTTTTTGTTAATGAATTTGTCAAAAGTATTATATGTATCAAGGATATCTTTTACCGTAAAACCCCTTTCTACTTTATTGAGTATCTCCTGTGCCTCTTCTGATAACTGTTTTGTCTTCGTATTAGCATTTTCTTCTTCACTAACTCTCTTTACATATCTTACAATTTCCTTCTTCTTACCATAATACACAGACTGCATCTTCCATTCTCTAAAATTATCCAAAGATTTCTTTAAATCATCTTTTTTTACGCCACCACTAATTTCTATAAGCCTATTCAAAGAATCAAAGTATTTCTTTATATCCCCGATACTACTACTTGCATAAATCCTATTTATACCCATCTTCACTTTTATTTTCTTGTATAAATTAACTTCCCCTTTACCCATAAGGGCATAGAGGCTATCTCCTCCATATAGCAAGTTCGCCATAGTCTTTGCCTCTAAGTAATCCTCGGCTAATTTAATCAGTTTCCTTTTTCCCTTCTCGCTTGTGTATGTACCTTTCTTCTTTACTATTTCTTTTAATATATATATTTCATTATCCAGCATTAATGACGATTGACTTTTGCTCAAAACAACAGAGAGTGCTCGCACCACATCTTTTTTTGCATGTCTGTTATTGTCTGCAAAAGTTATAAAATCCTTATACATCTTGTCTTCTAATTCATTTAATCTATCTTCGTATCCGATAATTTCTTCTTTAAATACACTAGCCATAGGTTTCGCTTCTGGGGAATATACCTGCTTACTCAAGAAATAAACAAAAGGCATAAAAAATGCAACAATCGCAGAATAAACAATTAAGTTTGTCATTAAAGATCTGTAAGGAATATATTCTTCTTTGCGATAAGAATAATAAAAAGTTAACAGCCACGCAAGAATATATAATAAAAATAATACCCCATAAAGTATATTTATATTTATAACCAAAGGATAAATAGCTACTAAGACTGTGGAAAGTCCCTGAATTCTTATACGAGTATAACTATTTTTGGAATTAAAACTGAGTGCTGCAATTATTATATATACTCCTTTAATAATGCTTGCCATTGCTTTCTTTAAAATAAAATCCGACCTAAATAAAACCATAAAGGCTATCCATGCGATTGTTGCCACAATGCAAATATTAACAAAGCGATTATTCTCTATGTATTTATTATCATTCGAATAAGAAATGTAACCACCCAAGAGAGAAAACAGCGCAGTGACAATAATAAACGTGTTGCTTAAGATACCAAGACCAAACAGGAAAGTTAAAACAATAAGAAAATATAACAACAAGAAATTATTGAAGTTCGGAAGTAATACTTCTTTTCTCATCTTGTAGAAAGGAACAGGTTGCCTAAATTATCTCCCCGAACACACACAAAAGCTCTAACTCCCAGAGCAGAAAGTTTAGAAGCTACCCTCTCCTTTAAAGTAAGGTTTTCGTGCTCATCAAGATCATAAGAGAAAGAATGCGTAAGAAATACTATTGCTATAATCTCAATATCTTTATCTTTAAGATGTAAAAAACCCGCAATATCATCTATCTCTTTCTCCGTCATCAGGACAAAAACCGTTGAGCGATACGGCAACAAATTATAATATTCCGAGAGAAAATCTTTTAATGTAAGGTGGCTTTCTGCTTGGGCCTCTGCATAAAATTTAAATAGTTCGTCCATATATTCACCACCTTTGTTAGAAGGGTAAAAGATTGCTAACTTACCTGCATGTGCCAATAACTCTACACATATGTTATTCTGAATAAAATATCTTGTTAATGAGGCTGCCGCTTTTATTATGTATTCAACAATATTATTTCTTGATTTACCCTGTTTATAACTTTTGTGTAGGACAAACACTAAAGAAGCCTGGTAAAAAGCACACTTTTGAAATTCCTTTACAACCAGTTTATTTTTTCTTGCTACCGATAACCAATGAATTCTTTTTAAAGAATCTCCCCTTTTGTATTCCCTTAGTCCAAAAAATTCATCATCATCGCCTCCAGCACTAATTGTATCCAGTCCAAACCAGGGAAGATACCCTTTAACTAAAGGAGGAATTCTTGCGATAAAAAAAGTTTCGGGATAAACATACACCACATTATTAATATCTATTGCCTTCTCAATAAAAACAATGCCAACGATCCCCCTAACTATAAGATTAATCCTTTCTAATGTATACTTTCCTCTATGTTTACAAGTACTGCTATACCCCCTCTCCAAAACATCTCCCTTCCCTAGCCACTCGACAGAAAATACAACTTTGCCATCGTTTTCTACCCATGGTAAATAATCGTGAATTTCAACATTTATAAAAGGGAAACTTCCCCTGTTCTTAATAAGCAACTTTAAATTAATGGAATCTCCTTCTATGAATTTATCATGAACATCCCTTCTAATCTCAATCTTCTTTGCTAACAAGGAATTAATCAACAATGTTGCAATGTCTAATAAGCACAATACACTAAATGTTAAAAATACAACACACGAGAAATAAGACCCCATTTCTGCCCATATAAAGAAAGATATAAGCTGGGCAAAGAAAATAAATATTAAGGAAGAGGAAACCTTTAATTTAAAACGAAACATTGCTTATTTTATAGGTGTGTTGTCCAATATTTTATGGATTATACTCTGCTCTGTAATCCCTGAAACTAATGCCTTTTGTGTAATATTAATCCTATGCCTTAATATGGGGAAAGCAAGATTAATAATGTCATCAGGAATGACATAGTCTCTTCCTTTGATTAATGCAAGTGCCCGCGCTGAATGTATAAAAGCAATAGAGGCACGAGGAGAAGCCCCTAATTTAATCTCTTCCATATTTCTTGTAGCAGACACAATTTTTACTATATACTCCAATATCTTCTCTGATATTTCTATCTTCTTAACCACAGATTGTAAATTTATAATATCTTCCGTTGTAAGCACGGCTTCTATACTATCGATTGGATGTGAGGTTCTTTGCTCCTTTATCACCCTCACCTCGTCCTCGATGGAAAGATAGCCTATATTAATTTTCATCAAGAATCTATCCAGTTGGGCCTCTGGCAAAGGGTACGTTCCCTGAAACTCTATAGGATTCTGCGTTGCAATAACCATAAAAGGTTTAGGTAAAGGGAAAGCATTACCGTCCAAGGTAACTTTATATTCCTGCATACACTCTAAAAGACTGGATTGCGTACGAGGGGAAGTCCTGTTAACCTCATCAGCTAATACAACATTGGCAAAGATAGGGCCTTTTTTTACTTCAAATTCTCCCGTTTTTGGATTATAAACATATCCCCCTGTAACATCCGAAGGAAGTAAGTCGGGAGTAAACTGTATTCTTTTAAATTCTCCTCCTATAGATTTTGCTAATGCTAAAGAAAGCATGGTTTTGCCTACCCCAGGAACATCCTCTATCAAAATATGACCATTTGTAAGGAGCCCTACAATTAGCTGTTTTATCACCTCTTCTTTACCAATAATCACTTTTTCTATATTTCCAACTAACCGCTCTAACTTTTCTAAAACATCATTCATGGCGCCTCCTTTCTATAATCTATTCTATTATCTACTTTTTCTATTAGTCTATCTTATATTAACAAGAAATTCAACACATATAGGGACCTTGCAATAACAGAAAATAAATGGTAATTTATATTTATCTACCAGCACTATGGAATTAAGACAAACTCAAAAGCTCACCCAGAAATTAGTACTTACCCCCCTTATGAAACAATCTCTTTACGTGCTGCAGCTTCCCCTCATTGAATTAAAAGAATACGTGGAAAAGCAAATAGAAGAAAATCCCGTCATAGAAAGGGAAACCTCAGA
>CAYVYZ010000067.1:0-6876 GCA_964455875.1 uncultured Planctomycetia bacterium
AAGCAATGAATTCACACAACAGTTTCTTTCAGGGTGGTTTTCTTGTTGTGTTTTGGTTTGACAAATAATATTTTTTGTTTAGAATAATATCACTATGTAAAATATTTTCTATAATCACTTGTGGAATAAAGACTTAGTAACTGAAGGCGAGAATGGAAGAATGCAAATTGTTAGAAGGTTGCGCTTTCTTTAATGATAAGATGCCTATAGACAGTGGTTTGGGTCGTCTTTATAAGAAGAGATACTGTCAGGGAGGAGAGTGGCTGAGGTGTGCACGGTATAAGGTAGCCGAGGTATTAGGGAGGGATAAGGTTCCTATAGACTTATATCCTAATATGTTCGATAAAGCTGAAAAGATTATCAAAGAGAGTAAAAAATAATATATCAATAATAATATTATAGAGTATTCAATATTAATTCAAAATTCTTAACTTCAATAACTAATCTTTACTGATAGTTCACCAACTCATCATTATTTGTTATCTTTGTAGTCAATCAGTGAGTTATAATAATCACTAAAATCAGGAAGGATAAAAAAGAATTCTATAGATGTTTTCTTTTGTAGATTAGATATCTCTTCTCTTACTGATTCAGCAAATTTTAAATAATTATTTTCTGATTCATAAACAGAAGCTACCTTCTCTCGCATTTCTTTATTATAAATATTTTCTATTGTCTCTAAGATTATCGGAAAATTTCCCATTTTATGGTGATATATTTCTATATTGATTTCGTAAGTTGTACCAGAAACCAGTTCGATAATATCATGAATAGAAGAAATGTAAGGGATAAAGGGGCCTATGTGTATTCGCAGAGGGATTTTGTATTCTTTTATTTCTCTTATTACGCGGAGACGTTGTTTTATTAAGGGGCTTTTTTTCTCAAATAGCTTTATAAGCTCATCGCAATGGAAATTTAATGTAAAGTATATTTTGTTCTTTTTGTTTTCAGCAATCAAAGGAAGGTACTCTGCTATAATATGGGACTTTGTAAGAATGGTGTAAGGGATTGCATGACTGTTAAGTAATCTTAATATTTTTTCTGTTAGCCGGTATTCTAACTCTTTGTATTGAAAACACTCCGTGGTAGAGCCTAACACCACTCTTTTTGGCGCTTTATATCTGAGTTCTTTTTCTAAAATACAAGGGGCATTCAGTTTTATTCCCAAAATATCAGCATTCTTTTTTATATTTTTATTTTCCTGTATATAACAGTAAGCACAACCGAATTCACATCCTCTGTAGGGATTTATGGCATAGTCGGCTAAGGTTATCTGGGTAGGGGAGAGCACCTTTTGTGTGTTAATTACTTTAACTTGCATTCTGATAAAAAAGGTTATTAATAAAACTTTTTGTATATGGTATTTTTTCTTCACGGAGAACTTCTACAAATTTATTGGCCCTTTGTAAGGCAATAAGAGAAGGAGTGTAATTCTTTGTAAAATAATCGAGATAAGGATTTACTTGGGCTACTTTGGGAATAATTTGCTTGTTTTTGATGATGAAATTTACAGTCTCTACAAAATCTTCGTTAGTTTCTTGAGGATAACCGGTAATAATGCTTACCTCAAAATGGAGTCCTTCTTTTCTAAGTGTTCTAAAGAACTTGATAGCTTCTGCTTGGGTGAATTCTTTATTCATATTCTTAAGCACTCTGTCTGAAGCACTTTCTAATCCTACAAAAAGGTTAAAACAGCCACTTTTCTTCATCAGTTGTGCCAGCTCCGGTGGGAAATCAGCTCTTATAATTGCCTGTGCCTCCCATTTGATATTCAGTTTGTCTTTAATGACAAGGGTGCAGAATTCTTCAAGCCACAGGAGATTGGCATTTATAAGAGAGTCTTGAAAAGTGAAATAAAAAGAATTGAATTTTGATAAAAGATACTTTATCTGGTCTACCATATAGCGAGGAGAGTGTTGGCGGAATTTCTTAAAAAGTAGCCGTTCTGTGCAAAACCGACATTTTCTTATACAGCCCCTGCTTGAGGTAAGAGGAAGAGAGTTTCCGTATACAGAGATATTGAAATCATCAAATTCTAGAAAAGGGATTCTGTCGATGTCGTCAATTTCCTGGTACTCAATAAGATTTCTTGTTTTGTTTTCGAAAATAGCATAGAGGCTTTTCTCACCTTCCCCAATAACCCATTTGAATTTGTCTGAGAAATTTTCTTTATATAGCTTCATAAAAAGAGTATGTGGGCCACCAAAGACAATAGGGATTTGAGGGTAAAGCCTGTTAAGCATGTTAGCTAGATTAAAAGAAAAGTATTTATTTTGCTTAAAAAGAGAAAGTCCTATTAATGAGGCATTTTTTATCTCTTTTACCAGATTGTCAATAAGATTTGGTGTTTTTTCTTTTACTCTAAAGAAAAGGTTTCTTTCAAAATCCTCATTTAAGCTTAGCCATTCTCTTTTCGTTGCTTTTAGTAGTTTATAGGTTATGATATTTAGGTCTATGATTTTTACTTCAATGTTTTTAGATTCTAGGTAACTTTTAATATATTCTAATCCCAAAGGAGGGGTTTTAATCCATTGAGGAGGGCATTGTATAAGGTAGACTGTCTCTCTCATATTTACTATAATAATTTATTATGGGGATAAGCCTTTATATCCATATTCCTTTTTGCAAGAGAAAATGCCCTTATTGTGATTTCTATAGCATCATTTATCAGGAAGAACTCGCCGAGCAATACATCAATATTATATCCGAAGAAATAGGTAAATTAAATATTTCCTTTGATACGGTTTATATTGGAGGTGGTACGCCGACGGTGATGAGTGTGAGCCTATGGAAAAGATTGTTGGATAGTTTAAAGAAGATATTAAAAAATTCTTGTGAAAATACTGTTGAGGCTAATCCTGAGAGTTTAAGCAAAGAGAAACTTAAGCTGTTTTTAGAGTATAATATAAACCGGATAAGTATTGGCGTGCAGTCTCTTAATGACAACAAGTTAAAATTTCTAGGAAGAATTCATAATGCAGAAAGAGGAATAAAAGCTGTGATGGAGGCTAAGGAGTGTGGATTTTATAATATTAGTATAGATCTGATATATGGTTGTCTCAACGAGGTGTCTAAGTCTTGGGAGAAGGAGTTGGCTAAGGCTATAAAACTTCCCGTTACCCATATTTCTTGTTATGCTTTAAGTTGTGAACCAAACACAGATTTTTATAAATTAAAAGAGAATATAGATGACAGGGAAGTGGCAAAGATGTATGCTTTTAATATGAGTTTTTTGCCCAAGAAAGGATATAAGCAATACGAGGTTTCTAATTTCGCTTTAGATGGGTTTGAATGCAAGCACAACCTTAAATATTGGGAGGGGTCTTTTTATTTAGGAATAGGCGCTAGTGCAGTTTCTTACATTGATGGAATGAGAAAGAAGAACATTTCCGATGTTAGAGAATATATAAAGAGACTCGTTCTTGGTCAGAGTTGTATTGAGTTCAGAGAGAGTTTAAGCAGAAGAAAAAGAGCAAAAGAACTTGCCGCCTTGAAGATTCGTACTAAGAAAGGCATAGATTTTGATTGGTTTAGGAAGGCTACAGGGTTTGATTTTTTGGGTGTTGAGAGTAAAGAAGTTCTTGAAGAGCTTAGAAGAAGAGGGTTATTAAGATTTTATAAAAAGGGTAGAATTCTTAAAAAAGTAACTTTGACGAAGAAAGGTTATCTTTTCTGTGACGAAGTGAGTTCTTATTTCGTATGATTTTTATTGAGAAATTATTGTAAGAGAGGTAAAATTGTAGAAGCAATATATTGCAACTCAAGGAGGAAGTGTGATGGAAGAATTACAAAGGATTAAGAATGAGGCGAGGAAAATTTTTCAACAGTTGCTTTTGGATAACCATATAGATGTAAGCAGCCATGTAGATGCTCGCCAGAAAGAGGAGCTGGCAGCTGCTTTGAAGAGAATACTTATTCGTCTTTCTCGTGGTCAGAGAAAAACTATTACCGAGGATATATTGGAGGATGTAAAAGATAGTATTATCGCAGAGTACTTAGGGTATGGAGTTATCGAAAAGTACATAAAGGACCCAAAAGTTACTGATATTCTTGTGAATAGCCCTGACCAGATATTTATAGAAAAAGATGGTGTACTAATAAAAGGCGATGTTAAATTTGAAGATGAAAAGCAGATTACCTCAATTATTGAACGTATGATTATGGAAAGCGGAAGAAGGGTTGACTGGTCTTCTCCATATGTAGATTTCAGACTTAAGGGTGGAGAAAGAGTTACTGCTGTTATTCCCCCTATTTCTTCGCGTAGTCCCTCTTTATGCATAAGGAAGATTCTACGCGACATATTTAGTCTGGAGCAACTAATTGAAATGGGCACTTTAACGCCGAAGATGGCAGATTTTTTAAAGTATTGTGTTAAAGGTCGTCTAAATATTTTAATTTCAGGAGCCACTGGCACCGGTAAAACTACCTTTATGAATCTTTTAGCTAAGGAATTTATACCTCCCAATGAAAGAGTCATAGTTATTGAGGATACGGAGGAATTGGTGTTAGATGATAATCAACATTTTGTTAAATTGCTTACTCGTCCGCCGAATATTTCTGGAGAAGGAGAGGTTATACTTTCTGACCTGGTAAAGTTAGCACTTCATTTAAGGCCAGACAGAATTATCATTGGGGAAGTTAGAGGAGAAGAAGCTTTTAATTTCTTACATATAGTTAATACAGGGCATGACGGTTCTATGTGTACAATTCATTCTAATGATGCGGAAGACGCTTTGGTGCGTTTAGAAACTTTGTCTTTGATGAGTAGATTTAATATATCAAAAGACGTTGTACATAGGTTTATGCGGTTAGGAATTAATCTTATTGTCCACATGTTACGACTTACTAATGGTAAGAGAGTAGTCTCTCAGATTTCTGAATTTGATTATGATGGGAACAATTTTATCATAAAAGATATTTTCTCTTTGCAAAAAGTCGTAAAGGATGGCAAAGAGGATTTTATTGCTAAACCCACAGGATATAAACCATCTTTTTTAGAGACATTGACGCACAGAGTAAATATACCTCAGAATCTTCTAGAGACGTAAAATACCAGAGGATATTTATTTATGCCGGCATAGCTCAGTGGTAGAGCAACTCTCTCGTAAAGAGTAGGTCGAGGGTTCAAATCCCCCTGCCGGCTTTTACATTTCTTACATATTTAGTGAAAAGGAGGAGCTGATGTTAAAAAATATGTACTTTGTTTTCTTAGCTTCTTTTTTCTTTTGTGTCAACGTATTTTCAGACAGTATAAAAGATTATGAGTTTGCAGGCTCTTTCTATCCTAAAGATAGAAATAGATTACAGGAAATGATTGATTCCTTTATCAAGGAAGCAAAAGTTCCTTTGATAGAAGGAGAGATTTTAGGAATTATTTCTCCTCATGCGGGGTATATATATTCAGGGAAAATTGCAGCTTATAGCTATAAAATACTTAGGAGAAAAAAAGAAAAAGAAACTACAGTAATTATTTTAGCCCCCACACACCACTATTATTTTGAGGGAGTTTCTGTATATCCTAAGGGAGCATTTAGTACTCCTTTTGGTGAAATTAAAGTTGATGAAGATACAGCAGAAAAGCTTAAAAATATAAAGTGTGTTAAATTTGACACCAAAGTATTTTATGGTGAGCATTCAATAGAAGTACAGTTTCCTTTCTTAAGAAGGGTTATGCCTCATTGTAGAATTGTGCCTGTTCTGTTTGGAAGAATGACTTTCTCCGAGATGAAAAGCCTTGCTGGATATTTTGTAGAATTACACAAGAATAAGAGGATTATTATTGTTGTATCTACGGATCTATCGCATTATCATCCTTATTTTGAGGCACGGACTATTGATTTAGAAACCATACGACATATAGAGAAGCTTGATTATAATTGGCTATGGAAGAGTGTTGTTAATAGTGAGATGCGTGCTTGTGGGATATTGCCTCTTATAACTTTTCTCTGCTATGTTAAAGAAGTGGGAGGAACAGTAAAGATTGTTAAGTATGCCAACTCAGGTGATACCTCAGGGTATAAAGATAGGGTAGTGGGGTACTTAAGTGCTGTTGCTTATATTTATCCTTTTTTGAAAAAGGAGGAAAATATGAGGTTAACTAAAGAAGAAAAGAAGACATTGCTTAATATTGCGCGCAAGACTCTGGAGAGTTATCTTAGCAGCAGGAAAATTCCCCAGTTCCAAGTTGATTCAGAAAGGCTTAAGGAAAAACGGATGGTGTTTGTTACTCTAAAAAAACATGGTCAGCTTCGGGGTTGCATTGGCAGGATTGTTGCTGATACGCCTCTTTATAAGGCAGTATCACAGGTAGCTATTGATTCTGCTTTGCATGATCCCAGGTTCGCTGCGGTGCGTTATGAAGAGTTGGGTGATATTGAGATTGAGATATCTGTAATGACGCCTTTTGAGGAGGTAAAAAATCTTGATGAGATAAAAGTAGGCAGAGATGGCCTTATGATAAGGAAAGGTTTTAATTCGGGACTACTTTTACCTCAGGTGCCTATAGAATATGGATGGGATAGAAAAACTTTCTTGGAACACCTTTGCTACAAAGCTGGACTTTATAAAGATGCTTATAAAGAGCCTGATGCGGTAATTTATAAGTTCTCTGCAGAGGTATTCTCTGAAGAAGAAATTAAAGATGATTAAATGATTCCCATATTCTTCTTGGTTTTATTTTGTGATTACTATTTGTCTTTTGATTTATATTAAGCATCTTGAAGTTTCACGAATATAATAATTATAAAATTTGAAATTTCTCTACCCAAACTAGCTCGCAAGAATGACTTCCTGTGTCTGTTCGCGTTAATGAGCTTTTCCAGCGCCACCCGTCAGATGCTGTTATTTCAACAAGATAACCGTCAAACTCAACTACTT
>CAYVYZ010000068.1:0-5333 GCA_964455875.1 uncultured Planctomycetia bacterium
CTTTTGAGACTAAGAATATCACTAAGAAAGAACAACACCTAGAGCAAAAGGTGCAGAAACTAACCAAAATCATCGGTGATTTGACCGTTGAGTTAAAAAAAAGCGAGTAGGAGCTATGAAACGGCGAAAATCACAATCAGTTATCGAGCGTAACAAAGAGCTTTTATGCCAGATCAAAGAAATAAAGACCGATCATCCACTCTGGGGTATCGTAGAATCTGGTCGTATCTTAAGTACCGCCAAGGATTTGCAGTTAACAAAAAGCGCATTTACCGCTTGATGCGTGAAAATGACATGCTGGTTACGCCTCAACTCAGACGTAAGGCTAAACGCGGGCCAATAAAGCCTAAGCCTGTTGCCTGCTGGCCCAATCAGTTCTGGGGTATCGATATGACCAAGATTCGCATGGCAACCTGGGGGTGGCTCTATCTTACCGTGGTGTTTGATTGGCACACCAAAGAGATTATCGGTCATTCTCTCAGTATACAGTCAAAGACCGATGATTGGCTCGATGCTCTGGAGATGGCGGTTAATAACCGCTTTCCCCAAGGTATCCGTGAGTCTGTCTCCGCCACCTTTAATTTAACTGGCGGATCCGCCTCTGGCGGAAAAGAACGTCAATTATTTTTAATCTCAGATAATGGCTGTCAGCCTACGTCGCAGAGATTTATGATGAATTGCTCCCTTTTAGGCTTAAAACAGATATTCACCACCTGGTCTAATCCCAAGGGCAACTCTGACACTGAACGCGTTCTCCGGACCATTAAAGAAGACATCGTCTGGCCTTATGACTGGGATAATCCCTTTGAGTTTGAAGTAGCTTTGAGCAAATGGATCAATGACTACAACAATGATTTTCCGCATCAAAGCCTGAATAACATGACGCCCAGACAGTTCTATGAAAAACATATTGTCAATGAGCCGGTTCTAACTTAAAATGCCCTTGATTAATGAGGGTCATTACAGTTTCTCTCTAGGACGCTCATCTTTTGGCCAATTTTTTATGCTGGTAGGAAGTTTTAATTCGGGCGTTCTTTTCATATACAAAAATAAAGATGCGGTTTTATTATATCTTTAAAATTTATTGTTTACAATAGGTTTTCATCAAACCGTAAAGAAGTAAATTATACCGCTAAAAGCACCTGCTTCCTCTGTTCTATCTTTAACTTACAACTATTAGGTTTCCTAATGCTTCTTAGATATACCCAAAACATCACTAACAATCAATGAAACATCACTTTCTAACATAATCACCCCTAACATAAAGTTTATCAAAAATTTATATCAATAATTACGTTGCTTTAATGGCAAGGTAAATGAGCAGAAGAAAAAATTGCAGAAAAATTAAGTGGCTTATACTACTGTTGGTGTGGTACTTTTTTCTTTCCGTTCAATGAAAGGCTGTATTTTGTAAGAACATTTTTCCCCTAAGAATATTCGGATCTTTGAGATATCTTCTTCATTTAAAAGAGAAGTCACATATGTAGTTCTAAATTCATAAGAGACAGATGAACTCTTTATTATCTCTATACTCTCTCTGATAGATGCCAAATTTACCTCAATTCCACACAAAGAATTATATTTCTCAAAAGGAGCTTTTATATCCATCGCGATATAATCAATCAAATTGTCTTCTATTAGTTTCCCCAGAACGGTAGGATTACTTCCGTTTGTGTCTAACTTAACGTAATATCCCATCTCTTTTACTTTTATTATAAAATCTGCCAACCCATTTTGAATCGTTGGTTCTCCTCCGGTAATAACCACACTTTCAATCTGATTCCGCCGTCTCCACAGAAAAAAAAGAACATCCTTGTTATCCAGTGGTGGCCCAAACAAATGCGGCCACACCAGTTCAGGGTTATGACAGAAAGGGCACCGGAAATTGCATCCCTGTGTGAATATACAAGAGGAAATTTTACCTGGACAATCTATTAACGAAACCTTCTGTAATCCTCCTATTTTCATATTCACATCTCTTATCAGGCAAGAAGCTCCTTTTAAGGAGCTAATTTCGCTTTATATGTTTGCATATCTTATATATCGCCTCATTTTAAATTCCTCTATTTTCCCATCGTTCCACTGACGGGTAGGCCGTAAATAACCTACTACTCTTGAGTATACCTCACATTCTTGCCCACACCGAGGGCACACATCTGCCTCAAACGGCAGGTACCCACACCTATGGCAAATACTAAATGTTGGTGTAATTGTAAAATACGGCAGTTTATAATTATTACAAATAACTCTTATCAATTTTTTTAGACTGTTAACATCGCCGGGCCGTTCCCCCAAATAAACATGTAATACTGTCCCTCCTGTATATTTCACTTGAATCTCATCCTGGTGGTCTAAGATTTCAAAAATGTCGTCACTATAATTTACAGGTACCTGCGTGGAATTAGTATAAAAAGGAGGCGCACCGTTTTTAAATTCATCCTCGTTAGCACAAACCATCGTAGGATACATACTTTTATCTATTTGAGCTAAACGAAAAGTTGCTCCCTCGGCTGGTGTAGCCTCTAAATTATAATTGTTACCTGTTTCTAACTGGAAATCTAATAAACGGTTACGGATAAAATCCAACACTTCTAAGGTAAACTCTCGTCCTTCCTGGCTTACAATATTTCTCCCTATCAGGTTAATAGAAGCTTCGTTCATTCCTAAAACACCAATGGTTGAAAAATGGTTCTTCCAGTATTGGCCAAACCTTCTCTTGACGTTCCTTAAATAAAATTTCATGTAAGGATATAACCCCCTCTCCGTAAAACGGTCCAGAACTCTTCGTTTTATCTCTAGGCTTTCCTTCGCCAGAATCAAAATCTCATCTAAGCGTGCAAAAAAATCTCTTTTGTCGTTACTGAGGAACCCTAAACGGGGCATGTTTATTGTAACTACTCCAATAGACCCTGTAAGTGGAGACGCTCCAAATAACCCTCCTCCTCTTTTCTCTAACTTGCGATTATCGATACGTAGCCGACAACACATACTTCTCGCATCTTCGGGATTCATCTGAGAATTTATAAAGTTAGCAAAATACGGTAATCCATACTTTGCCGTTACCTCCCACAATAAGTGCAAATTGGGGTTATCCCAATCAAAATCAGCGGTTATATTATATGTAGGTATAGGGAATGTAAATGCCCTCCCTTGAGCATCTCCTTCAAGGAGCACTTCTAAAAATGCTTTATTAAACATATCCTGCTCTTTCTGGAACTCTTTGTATCTTCTATCTTGTATTTTCCCTCCTATTATCACTGGCTGGTTAGCAAAATAAGAAGGAACCGTCAAATCCAAAGTTAAATTAGTAAAAGGGGTCTGGAATCCCACACGTGTAGGTACATTTAAGTTGAAAAGAAATTCCTGTAAAGCCTGCTTGACTTCTTTATAGTTTAAACGGTCATAGTAAATAAAAGGAGCCAGAAGTGTATCAAAATTCGAGAAAGCCTGAGCGCCTGCGGCTTCTCCCTGGAGAGTATAAAAGAAATTCACAACTTGTCCTAATGCCACACGAAAATGTCTTGCTGGTCTAGATTCTATCTTGCCTTCAACACCCTTAAATCCTTGCATGAGTAAATCCCATAAATCCCACCCTACACAGTAAACGCTCAAAACCCCTAAATCATGAATATGAAAATCCCCTTTTAAATGGGCCTCTCTGACTTCAGCGGGATATATTTTATTCAACCAATATATCTTACTTATTTCAGAGGAAATATAGTTGTTCAATCCCTGAAGCGAAAAACTCATATTACTGTTTTCTCTTACTTGCCAATCCGTCTTATTTAAATATGCATCAATTAAATCTACATTTGCTTTAGAAACTAATTCTCTTAGCATCCTATGTTGGTCTCTATAAAGAATGTAAGCCTTTGCTGTCTTTTTATACGGCGAAGATAAAAGCACTTCTTCGACTATATCCTGAATATCCTCTACGCTAGGCAAACGATTGGTAATTACATTTAGCGCTAAATTTAAGACTCTAACAGTAAGTTTCTCAGCAACTTCTCTGCTAAACTCCCCTGTTACCTGCCCCGCCTTCGCAAGGGCATTCGTAATTTTCTCAGGATTGAATCTTTCTATTCGCCCATCTCTTTTCACTATTTGTGAAAAAATCCTGTCTTTTCTTTGCATCTTACCACCTCCTCCCAGAAAATAAAAATCCCGCCTTCCTGTTATAAGAAAGGCGGGACTGCACCCTGTTTTTCTTAATCCCACTTCTAAATAGATAGAGTTACTCCTCGATAACTCCCATCTACTTTCCTCCTGGTAGGTCTTCTGACTCTGGGATCTACCTACTCAGCACGCCTTCCCATCCATAACCTGGACAGTGGTTTCCCGTTCCTACGAGGTTTTGTAAGAACGTGTGCTTTTCGTCCCCCATCACAGCACCGGGAGTGTTCCGGATTTACACCGGATTCCCTATTAAGCTCATTTATGAGCGCCAGAAGGAACTATATCAGCTTAAAAGTCAGTAATTACATAGAACAACTATTTCCCATTATAACCCCTATATATAGTATGTCAAGAAGTTTATGCCCCTATAAGAGGTAGTTATCCTCGACAAACCCAGAATAGTTTTTTGCGGTTGATTTTTTATGTTGGTAGGAAGTTTTAATCCGGGCATTTTTTTCATATACAAAAATAAAGAAGTGATTTTATTATATCTTTAAAATTGATTGTTTACAATGGGGCTTATACTGGAGTTTTTGACAGTAAATACGCCTGGTTAGCCTCTTTTATTTCAATATTCTTAAGAATTTGAGAATAAATGTTGTAAGCAACCCACTCCCTATTGAAAAAGTGGCGCTTACTACCACCATAACTTTTTTCTCTAAGGATGCGGTGTCCTTTTCGCCGTACCAGGAGATATCAGTTGAGGTGGGCGGATATCCTAACTTGACACATAATTTTCAAAATTAAATGTAAAGTTAAGGCAGCTATACCTTATTAAAGCATCTTTAGGGTCTATTTATAAAGTTTTTGAAAAAATGCTGTTAGAGGATATACTAAAGTATATGGGGATAATAATAGCGCTTGTGATTGTGTTTATTATTGCAATTCCTTTTATAGCAGGCTTGTTATCTACAGAAGATGACGAAGAACTTAGAAAATACGAAGAAACAGACGAAGAGCTTGAGGATTATGATTATTTAGACGATATAACAGGAAAAGATGACAAATGGTGGATATAATTAAACAGGGCCAGAGAGCATAAATATATTGACTATTTTGGTAATAATCTTCTCTTTAAGAAAGTAAAACCAAAACCAGTCTTTAAATACCTTTCAAATTTTATAGCTAGTTTTTCTTTCTGCTTCGCTATTTGAGCT
>CAYVYZ010000068.1:5433-6581 GCA_964455875.1 uncultured Planctomycetia bacterium
TTATCTTTCTCAATCCCAAAGATGCCTTTTATATTTTTAAGCAATTCTTCTCCTGCCTGTTGAATTCCTTTTATAACAGGGTCTATGGTTATCCCTTTTATGCTTTTAACACCGCTTCCTACTGCTTCTTGAGTCTTTCCCAATAATTGGTTTACTGAGTCAATTATAGTTGTAGTATTAAGTTCTTTAAGCTGAGCGAGCATACCTTCCCCTATAGAGGACATTTTAAATTCAGGCTTACTCATCTTTGTGTGGTAGCGAAGGTGGACTCTTGGCTGTCCATCTTGTGTAAAAAGAGCAATAATAGTCTTAAGAGACTTAACTTTTGATTCATCTTCAGGATTCTCATTAAAAACAATGCGGTTTAGGATAATATAATAGTCTATAAGAAGATTATCTTTTTTAGAGACAAGATGAGAATTTAGAGATAAATACGCCTCTTTTATCTCCAGATTTTCCGGCTTCCAGAAAGGGGGGTAATAATCTTTAAACATGAAATAATCAATTTCCTTTGCTTTAAACCTTAAATCCATGTCTTTCTTTGCCCAGTTAACCCATCCAGAAACTATTAAAGCATCTTCTATTACCTTGTCATTTACCCTTAAAGAACCCTCCAGGTTTATAAGTATTTTTTTTCGTTGAGGATAACTAAAATTCTTTATAGTCCCTCTTATATTTTCTACTGCTACTTTAAGAGAAGGATTAAGATTAGCGATCTCAAGGATAATAGAAGAAAAATCAATAATTGTATTGTTTATAGTAACAGAAAAACCCGGGCCCATCCTTTGGATATCCAGATGAGCAGGATTCAAGGAGAGATTTTTCTCTTTTAAAGATTTTATTGTATCCTCTTTTATTTTTATTTGTAAGCCTTTAATAAAAAGATTGTCAATATCTAAGGATTTTGTAAAAGGATTATAGCCGGCAATATCAGCTTTTGCCTGAATAAAACTTATATTTTCTGTTTCAAAATCAACAAGGGTAACTCTAAAAGGAAAAGAGAAAGTTACTTCTCCTATTTGTGCTTGTATGTTTCTCTTGCGGAGGGCATTGACAAGAAAATCCTTCCCCCTCTCATTAACGAGGAAGTATATTAAAATATACGGCCCCACAATGAGAACCAGAATACTAAAAAAAATTCTTAAAAA
>CAYVYZ010000069.1:0-6572 GCA_964455875.1 uncultured Planctomycetia bacterium
TCACCAAGTCACCAGGTCACCCGTAAATGGTCAGTAGTCGATAGTCAATGGTCATGCTATACGCTATTCGCTATCCCCTATACCCTCCACCCTATAACCCTATACGCTAACCGCTATACGCTATTAGGGCACTTCTATCTCCTCAAAAATGCGCTTTATGATATCGTCAGAGGTTTTTTCTTCTGCTTCTGCTTCATAACTTACGATTATTCTATGCCTTAATATGTCAGGCCCGATTGATTTTACATCCTGTGGTGTAACATAGCCCCTTTCCTTAATAAAAGCATAGGCTTTAGATGCTAAAGTAAGATAGATGCTTGCCCGCGGGGAAGCGCCGTATTGAATGAGGCCTGTTAAGTCACTTAGATTATAATCCTGGGGTTTTCTTGTAGCAAAGACGATATCTAATATATACTTCTCAATTTTTTCATCTATATATACTTCATTTACAACTTTTCTTGCATGGAGAATATCAGAGGGGTTAATAACAGCGTCAACTTTTATTTCTTTGTTGGTGAAACTCATTTCTTTCATAATCCTGTATTCTTCTTCCTTGGTGGGATAGGTTATATTAAGCTTTAGCATAAAGCGGTCAACCTGTGCTTCCGGAAGCGGATAAGTTCCTTCCTGCTCTATAGGATTTTGCGTAGCCATAACTAAAAAAGGTTCATCCAGCTTGAAGGTGTTTTCTCCAATAGTAACCTGGCGTTCCTGCATTGCTTCAAGCAGGGCACTTTGAACTTTTGCCGGGGCGCGGTTAATCTCATCAGCTAAAATAATATTTGCAAAAATTGGCCCTTTTTTGGTGGTAAATGTGCCTTCTTTGGGGTTATATATGAGAGTTCCTATAAGGTCAGCAGGAAGCAAATCAGGAGTAAATTGAATTCTTTGAAACTTTGCATTTATTGCCGCTGCCAGTGTTTTAATAGAAAGAGTTTTAGCAAGCCCTGGTACTCCCTCAACGAGGATATGGCCACCGGCTAAAATTCCAACAAGAAGCCTTTCAATAAGGTAATTCTGCCCCACAATAACTTTTTTTATCTCAGCCTCTAACCTTTTTACAAATTCACTTTCCTTCTTTACTTTCTCATTTATCGCTGTTATTCCTGTTCCCATAGCTCCTCCTTTTGTTTCTATAAAATATTGACTTTCTTTGCCCCTACACTATTAGTTTTTGTAGTGTCTTTAGGTATTATAACTCTTAACACTCCTTTTTTATAATCAGCTTTTATTTCATCTTTTTTGGCATCATCAGGAAGAGGTATTACGCGGGAGAAATACCCAAAACTTCTTTCTTTCTTGTAGAAAATACTCTTTCCTTTCTGGGTATTTTCTTCGGTTTCTTCTTTTCGTTCTCCTGAGACTACAAGGTTATTCCCTTTAACCTCTATATCTATCTTTGACTTATCCATTCCGGGGATATCCATAGTTATTACATAACCATTTCTGTTTTCTTTAATATCTATATCAGGGCTAAAAAAAGAGCCATGTTGATAAAACAGCATATTTTTATAAGGCGCTAATCTTGAAAAGCTTTCTTTAAACATTTTATCTATTTTTCTTCTCATCTTTTCCATTTCCCTGAAAGGGTCCCAATTCTTATCAAAGAAAGAATCAAAATCACCGAAAGAATCAAAGCGAGGATATTTCCCCCAAAAGAAGGATTTATGCCTTAAGAATGGGTCAGAGAAACGATTCTCAAAACTAAAAGGGCTCTCAAGGCTCTTTATCTTCCTATGGAGCTTAACCATATACAGGCCTTCTGCGATTAATCCAATGAATAGAACCACTACCAACCCTATTAAAATCTTATTGTTCTTCATTTTAACCACCTCCCCTTTATTGAATTAAGATATTATTATACTAAAAAACTATTTTCCCACAATTTTCTTCTTTACAAAATATAGCACATAGATTATGAAAAGAAGATGAGAAAAACTTGTAATTTTTATGAGAGCACCTATGATTTTATAGGCAGGCTTACAATGAAGGTAGTGCCTTTATTAGGGGTAGAGTCAAAACTAATGTTTCCCCTGTGTATCCTGACGATTTTCTCTACTATGGAAAGGCCAAGCCCGTACCCTTTAGTTTGAGTGCGGGAGGTATCTATCCTATAGAAACGGTCAAATATTTTTTTATGGTATTCTTTGGGAATACCTATCCCTTCGTCTTTTACATAAACCCGGACGTATTTTTTGTCCTTTTTGATAGTTATGGTGACAGTGGTCTGGGGGTTAGAGAACTTTATTGCATTGTCAATAAGATTGGCAAAGAGCTGTTCTAACATTGATGAATTCCCTTTAATTATACAGTTTTCCTCAGGAAACTCTACTTTACAGGAGATATCCTTTTCTTTGAAGCGGTTAGAGAAAGATTCGACTACCTTACTTATCAAGTCTACAATCTCTATGGATTGAGTTTTCATCTGCTGGATAGAATCTTCCTGCCTTGCTAAGGTAAGAAGGTTTGTTACAAGCTGGGAAAGCCTTGTTACCTCTTCTTTTAAGGTATTTAAGGTTTTTTTGTAATAGTGTGGTTCTCTTTCCTGCTGTAGAGTAACTTCAATTTCATTATTCATAATTGCTAATGGTGTGCGAAGCTCATGGGAGGCGTCTGAGACAAATTGTTTTTGTTTATTGACGGTTTCTTTAATGGGATGAAGCATTTTATATACAAGCATCCAGGAAACAGTGGGTATCAAGAAAAGAAGTATCGCATTTATCCATAGAAGCCCTTTTCGGAAGTTCTCCAAAGCAACTTCTTTTGACTTATCCAGAATTGCATTGCCTCTTTCAATAAAAAATGTGCTTATTGTGGTAAACTCTCTGTTTGAGGAAATATGGTGTTCTATGCGCTGCCTTACTTTTGTGGCGTATCCTGATTGAAAAGAACGAACCAGATAAGCATACAGCCCAAGGCTAAGCGTCCAGAAAAGAACAAAGAACAGAAATGAATAGAACAAAGTTAATTTGACTACAGTTTTCTTAAACATGCTTAAGATAGCTATACTCTCATAATATACCCTGCGCCCCGCACAGTATGAATTAACTCTTTGTCTTTAGGGGAGGTTCTTAATTTCTTACGCAGATACTTTACATAAGTTGCTACTACATTAGAGAGCCCCTGATAGTTAAAATCCCACACGTGCTCTAATATTTTACTTTCGCTTAAAACTTTATTCTGATTACGCATAAAATACTCTAACAGGGCAAACTCACGGTTGGTTAGGTTTATTATTTTGTCGCCTCTTTTCACAAGGCGGCTTGAAGGGTCAAGGGTGAGGTTATCTATGGAAAGTATGGGGGCATCGGCTTTTTTGCCTCGTCTAAAGAGTGCCCGTATTCTTGCTGTAAGTTCTGCATAAGAAAAAGGCTTGGTAAGATAATCATCCGCTCCTTCATCAAGGCCCTTTACCTTATCCTCAAAACTGCTTTTTGCAGTAAGAATTATTATAGGGACGTTTGTGTTCTCTTTGCGGATTTTCTTTAACACCGTCATACCATCGATTTTAGGTATCATTAAGTCAAGGATAATTAAGTCATATTCATTTACGTAAACTTTCTCCAGCGCCTCCTCTCCATCATAGGCAATATCTACCGCATAGCCTTCTTCAAGAAGGCCCCTGCGTAATACATGAACCATTTTTTTCTCGTCTTCTACAATAAGTATCTGCATAGGCAGTTATATTTTAACTTATTTTATATGAGAATTCTATGAGAAAATTATGTTAAACAAAAGTCACAAAAATAAACTGTTTTTCATGCTATTATTTTTTTATTATTTTCCTTGCTAAAATGGGAAAATGTGGTATAGTAAGGAGTCTTTTATAAAGATGAATGTTCATTGAAAAAGAGAAAAAGAGCAGGGTTCTTTGACGGCATATATTGTATAAGGAGTCCTGCAGAAAGAGAGGCGAGTTGACACGTTAACTAAGATTCTACAAATATTTTTAAAGGAGAATACAAATGGAAGAACAGAAAAAGATATATATTGGAAACTTAGAATATGGTGCAACTGAGAGTGATTTAAGAACACTTATAGAAGGAAAAGGCATAGCAGTAAGAGAAGTAAAAATAATCTCTGATAAATACACGGGTCGCTCAAAAGGATTCGGATTTGCAGAGTTTGACACAGAAGAGCTTGCTCAACAGGCCATAGACGCTTTAAATGACACAGAATTTAATGGCCGTAAACTTACCGTAAACAAAGCCCGCAAAATGCAGCCAAGGAATAACTTCTCAAGAAGAGATTTTGGCGGTGGACGCTCATCGGGCTTTGGGTCAAGAAGATATTAATAATCGAAAATAATCGTAGTTAACGGGCAAAGAGGCAGAAAATCAGCCGTCGTTTTTCTGCCTTCCTCTCTTTCCTCTTTTATCCCGTATTTCGTATCTTGTATCTTGTATCTTGTATCATTCAATTCTTGATCTTTGATCCTCGATTCTTGATATTCCTACACCCTCCACTCTCATACCCTAACCGCTACTCCCTATACACCAACTCATTTTCTTCGTCCTTACGTCCTTCGTCCCTCGTCCAACGGCTATCCGCTATTTACTACACCCAACACCCTACACCCTAACATAAAAGTCACCAGGTCACTAAGCAAGAAAAGTCACCACGTCACAAGGTCACCACGTCACCAGTTATTATATTCTTTCCATATCATCGTAAGGCTATTCTTCTATGTGCGGGTGACTTTGTGTCATGGTGACATTGTGACTTTAACTAACCGCTATACGCTATTAAGGTAGTTAGGAATTAAAACTTCTTCTTAGGATTGTATTTTGTGTTGTATCCGGGGTTTTCCTGGGGCCTTAATTTGTTAGGAAAGTTCCAGTCTGTTTTTATATCAACACTTACGGTTTTTACTTTCTTAAATACCTCGTAAGGATTTTCTATGGCAATAAAATTATCGCTTAGAGGCATTCCTTTGCTTGTAGCTTTTCCTGAGTAAAACCTGATAGTGCCTACTCCAAGCATATTCTCCAGAGGGTTAACAGTAACCTGAATATCTGTTATCTTATCGTAGTCAATAGCATTAAAATCAATCCCCCAGAAGCCACTTCTTATCATCACACGTTTATTGGTAATAGCATAGAAGGTATTTTTATGAACCAAGAGAAGGCGAACTATATTTAAAACGCTCAACCAAAAAGGTGCTAAGTGTAGTATAAAAAATGGTATTATAAATCCCAAAGGTGGGCCTTTTTTTGCCGTATGCAGAGCCATCTTTATAAAAGCAAAGTCAAGCGTTCCCCACAAGAGGCCAAAAATAAGAAAAGGAATGCCTGTGCATATGAAGGGGAAAAATTTAGGTTCTCCTACCCAGATAAACTCCTCATCGTCGTCTTTTACTGCATGAAATTGAGCTGGTAGATTGTTTTGGTCAACCATTTAAAATCCTATGATATATTTAGTTAGCTACACCATTATCATACCATATAGACCGTTTTATTTCAAATATAGAGAAGTTAAGTTAGTAAGGAAACAGGACGGCCTTGTGTCTTTGAAAATACCTCCATACGTCCTCACATCCTACGTCCTTACGTGTGTCGTCTAACGTGTGACCTTGTGACTTTGTGACCTGGTGACTTTTTATTGTGACCCGGTGCTGTGGTGACTTAGTAACTTTGTAACATGTATCGTGTGTTCATCTATCTATATTCTGTAGATGGTCAGTAATGAACTTCTCAATTGCTTTAACAACTTGATTTTTAACAATTCGGGGGCTTGAGGCAACCCATACCGTAAAGTTGTAAAGCTCTTGTGTATCGACTTTTAACCATTTGTTATTCTTGTAAAGAAATACAAAAAGGACTGTCATTGCTATCCTTTTATTCCCATTCTGAAAAGGGTGGTTCTTTATCATAAGGTAAAACAGTATACTTGCTTTGGAGATAAGTGTAGGATACAAAGACTTACCGCCAAAAGATTGAAACGGTGCTGCCAGACAACTCTCAAGAATATTTGGAAAGCGGGAAGAGAAATCAGGAATTGGCTCGTTAAAGGATAGTAACTCTTTTGCCAATCTAAAAGCTATATATTCTACTTCCTTTACAGTAATGCTTTTCATTCTCTACCCAACATCTTAAGAACTTCGCCGTACTCTTTAACAGTCTTTATCACTGCCGCATCAATTCTTCTCTTATCCTTTTCTGTTAAAGATTTACCAAGAAGAGCGGCAATATACTTTTTAGGAATGAGATAGTTTCTCCCTATACGTACGGCTTCTATCTGTCCTTTTTTTACCTTCTTATACACGGCAATCCTGCTTATACCAAGAAACTTTGCTAACTGAGGAATTGTAATATATTCCGGTTCTTTCATCTTATCCTCCACTCTTTTTTGCTTTTCCTTTTTGTCCACCACCCAATTCTGCATCTGTTGAATGCAAATCTTCCCATCTTATCGGCACCAAACAACTCAAGCAGAGTTAGTTAACCGCTACCATCTTGGTTAACTTATGTTAACCGAGCAATTATATGTTAACATATAAACGGGAGGGAATCAAGATGTTTTTATTCTGATGAATTAATTTCTTCTTATTAGTTCTTAGCTCCTGGCCCTTA
>CAYVYZ010000070.1:0-6490 GCA_964455875.1 uncultured Planctomycetia bacterium
CCCGTAAATGGTCAGTAGTCGATAGTCAATGGTCATGCTATACGCTATTCGCTATTTCTTCCCCAACCAGCGTGCTATACGAGAACGGTATTCCTCTAATTCCTTAGTATCAACTTTTATCTCTGTGGGCTTCTCTTTAGGAGCAGGCTCTTCCTTTTTCTCCACATACCTTTCTGCCAATTCTGTCTCTTTTTCTTCTTTCAATTCAATTCTTTCTTCACACACCCGTGCAACCTCTTCAAAAGTAGTTATTCCTTTTAACACTTTTTCTCTGCCGTCCTCCCATAAAAGGCGCATTCCATATTCTTTTGCTTTACTACGCAACACTCCTGTTGATGCACCAGAAATTATCATCTCCTTCATCTCATCACTAACCGTCATAAGCTCAAAGATACCCGTTCTACCATGATATCCTGTTCCTTTACACTCATCACACCCTCTTCCTCTGTACACAACAATATCCTTTTTATCCTCTAACCCCCATTTTTTCAATACTGCCTTTGAAGGCTTATATGACTCTTTACATTTCGAACAAATTATACGAATCAACCTCTGGGCCATAACCCCAATCAAGGAAGCAGAGACTAAAAATGCCTCTACCCCCATATCTACTAATCGTGCTACTGCACTAGGAGCATCGTTGGTATGTAGAGTTGAGAAAACCAAGTGCCCCGTTAAAGCAGCTTGAACGGCCATGCGCGCCGTCTCTAAATCTCTTATTTCTCCCACCATTATTACATCAGGGTCCTGACGCAAGATTGCCCTCAAGCCATTAGCAAAAGTTATTCCTGCCTTAGGATTTATCTGAACCTGACGGATAAGCCCCAACCTATATTCCACAGGGTCTTCTAAGGTAATAATATTTCTATCGGGCGTATTGATTCTCATCAGGGCAGAATAAAGAGTTGTTGTTTTACCACAACCTGTAGGACCCGTAGAAAGAATTATACCGTAGGGTTTTGATATCAACTCTTCATAGCGCTTCAAGTCCTCGTAAGTTGTAAACCCCAACCTTTCTAACCCAATAGTTACTGAGGCAGTATCCAGCAGACGCATAACCACATTTTCACCATGGATAGTAGGCAAAGTTGATACACGAAAATCCACTATCCTCTCATCAACCTTAGCCTGAAAATGGCCATCCTGAGGAGAACGTGACTCAGCAATATCCATACCTGCTAAAACTTTTATTCTTGAGATAATAGCCGCCTCCCATTCCTTAGGAGGAGCAGGAATCTCATGTAAAACTCCATCAATGCGGAACCTTACCCGTGTTTCGCTCTGTTCGGGCTCTATGTGAATATCGCTAGCCCTATCCCTTACTGCCTGGGCAATAATAAGGTCAACTATTTTTATAATAGAAGTGCTCTCACTTAGAGCTTTTCCTTCTTCTGCTTTTAGCTCTGAAAACAAATCCTTGGCTTCCTCCTGGGGCCGGTAAATTCTATTTATTGCATCTTCAATATCACTTGGCGCAGCAAGATAAACCTCTAAAGGATACCCTGTAAAAAGTTGAATCTGGTCAATAAAAGACACATTTCCTGGGTCCTGCATGGCAATATGAAGAAAACTATTCTTTATAAAAAGGGGAACAGATTGAGTGTTACGCGCTAAATCTTCAGGGTAAATTTTTAAAACCTCTTTGTCTACTTTTAAATCTATTAATGTTTTATATTCAACACCTATTCTCTCTGCAATCAGCTTATATAAAGCATCTTTTTCAACAAGGTGCATATCAAGAACTACCCTCTCTAGAGGCCTTTTCAACTTCTTTGTCTCATCTATTGCCTTATCAACCTCTTCTGGTGAAAGTAGTTTTGAATCGAGAAGAATCTGTTTCAATTCATCGTCTCTCATCTTTCCTCAATTCTTTAATCCAGCTTTTAACTATCCCTTTGTCTTGAGCTTCAGGATTTATCTCTAAATATTTTCTATAATAGAAAACTGCCATTTTTTTATCGTTTAGAAATATCTCATAAAGAATACCCAAATTATAACAGGCCTCCGCATCCTGAGGGTTCAATCTTACCGCCTGCATAAACTCTTGGGCAGCATCAAAATAATCATTCCTTTTTAAATATAAAATACCCAGATTGTAATGGATATCCGGGTTGTCAGGCATAATTTCTAACAGTTTCAAGTAGTCCATTACATTCTTTGGTTTATGTACAAAAGATATCTTTCTCTTTGCAGGAGACCTTTTCTGAACAGTGTTTTTAGAAGGGGTGCTTTTTAAGACGGTACTTTTTTTACTCTCTTCTGCCGCTAAGATTTCTTCGGCCTTCTTAAACTCTTCATTAGCTTTTATGTAATCCTTCTTTAAGAAATACTCTTTACCTTTTTGGTAATGCTGCTCTGCCTGTTTTAAATAATCAGAACCTGCTCTTTCTTGTGCTCTTGCGGGGGTTATAAAACACAAGAGAAATATTATAGTTATAAATAATCCTCTCATTTTTCCTCTCTTGGTTTTACTGACTTAAGCTTTACCTCTACTTCCTTTCCCTGTTTATTTTCCTTTGAGGAATACTTTTTATTAAACATTTTAGAGATGCTTTCAATCCTTTCTTTTAGTATATCATTCATTTTCATCATTTCATCAATTTCGTCCTGAAAATCCATAAGACGTCTGTTCTTATTTTCCAGCTCTTCATAAAGACGGGCATTCTCAATTTTTGTTCCTATATACTCTTCCCTAATGTAAGCTAATTCTTTTAGATAGGTACTCACCTTTAACCGTAATTCTTCTATAATTTTCTCCTGGCTACTAAGTTTGTCCTGAAGAACAAGAATGCGTTCTGCACGTCTTGTTGACTCATCTTTTATGTTGCTTAACTCCTGTTTGCTTTTCTCATACTCTCTTATTAGGTGTATATTATCGCTCTCTAAAGACTTAATTTTACTGGATAACTCTTCAATTTGTCTATCTTTATCTTTTAAGGCATTTGATAATATCTCAATTTTTTCTGCAAGTTTCTGGTTTGAATCTTTTACTTTAGAAAGTTCTTTTAGTTTATTCTCTAAACTATTCTTTTTGTCCTCTATAAGTTTAATTTCTTCTTCTCTTTCGGTCAACCTCTCTCTGACACTTGCTATCTCGGTATACCGTTTATCATAATCATCCTTTAGCCGGGCATAAGAGAGCTGTAAACTCGTTAGTTTCTTGTTCAAAGAATCGATTTCTTCCTCTTTTTTACGAATTTCTTCTTTAAGGGCGGATAATTCCTTTGTGCTATTCGTATACTCAGCAATCTTTTTCTCTTTTGAGCGGATAATATCGTTGAGTTTGTCGTTTTCCTGAGTAAGAAGTGTAACCCTTTTGTTTATCTCCTCTATCTCTTTCCTCAAAGAGAGCTTATCTTCTAATAGAGAGTTAATCTCTCTGTCTTTTTTGCTTAACTTAGCTTGCATCTCTTCTATCTCACTCCTTTTCTTATCATAGTCATTCTTTAGTTGATTATAAGAAAGCTGTAAACTCGTTAGTTTCTTGTTCAAAGAATCGATTTCTTCCTCTTTTTTACGAATTTCTTCTTTAAGGGCGGATTTATCTCTATTAAACATCGCAATTCTGTGCTTTAGTTTATTAAGAGTATCGCTTAAAGACATCTTTTCTTCTTTTAAAGCCACTATATCCTTTATCAGTTTATTATTTTTATCCGTAAGTTCTTTAAGTTCTTTATCTTTAGAAGCAGTCTCCTCCTCTAAGCTACTCAATCTTTTCTCCATAGCACTATACTCATTTTTCAACGAAGAAAGCTTTTCTTCTTTATCTTTTAACTCTTTTTTTAGTTCCTTTATTTGTCTGTCTTTTTTTATGGCAAGGTCTTTTAAACTTCCTATGCTTTCCTTCTGTCTATTGTAATTGGCTATCTTTGTCTTATATTCCCTAACGGTGTTACTCAACTTAACTATCTCTTCCTCTTTGTCCCGCATAAGTTTTCTCAACTCTTTGTTTTCTGAGGTTAAAATACCTATCTTGTTTTTTAATAATGAAATTATGTTATTTAAAGAATTCTTTTCTTGGGTAACCCTATTTAAAATACTGCTTAAGTTCTCTATTTTTCTAAAAGTCTCCTTTAGCCTGTCTTCTTTCTCTTTAACAATCTCCTCTGCTTTAGCATAAATATTCTTTAACTGAATTACCTTCTGGGCAAGTTCTTCCTTTTCTTTATGGTAGGCCACTTTTTTAGCCTCTAATCCTTTCATTTTCATCTCTAAACTATCTTTCTCTTCGATAAGAGACTTAAGTTCTCTCATTTTTAAAGCGAGCTTTCTTTTAAGCTTAGCATTCTCATCGTTAAGCTTAGAGACTTTAGCAGTAAGTTCTCTGAGTTTAACATTCAATTCCTCCTTAGCCCTTGTATTTTTTTTCTTCTCTAACTCTAATTCTCTTAAAGAAGTCTTTAGGTTCCTTATCTCTTCTTCTTTGTCTTTAAGTATATTCTCGAGCTCTTTTACTTTTTTTAGATATAGAGGCTTATCTTCAATAAGACGACTAACATTTAAATCGATTGCGCTAAGCTCCTTATATATAGAAAGAAGCGTGTCATACAGATGAGTATTTTTCTTAGGATTGGTTAGGTACTTATCCAAAGAAATGCTAAGTCTCTTAATTTTCTCTTTTATGGATGCGGTTATGTCGCCATTCTCCTTAAGCTGTGAAATCTTCTTGCTAAGAGCCTCGTTATAAGAAGACAACTCTTCTAACTTACTATTTAAAAGACGGTTCTTCTTCTTTATCTGCTCAATCTCATTTTTCTTTTCTTCTAACTGCTGGCTAAGAGTTGCTAACTTTTTGTTTAGTTTATCTATTGTATACTTATCGATGTCTTTATCAGTAGTTTTATCAACAGGTAAAGAGTGAGAACTCTCATTTACTGCTTCTTCTGCAAGCACTTTAAAAGGTAAAAAACAGTTGGTTAATGATAAAGATATTAAAAGAAAGAAACCACAAGACACTGCCCACCTTAACATAATGGCAAGAAAGTTTAAATTTATCATCTTTCTGCAGTTATGTCCCTTAATCTTAACTTAAATGGCTTAGGAGGGGCAGTAATAAGATGGCTTTTGTATCCTATCAAAGGTTCATTTGTATCCTTAAGAATACGGGCAGTCACAAATATAAGCAAATCAATTTTCTCGCTGGGGTTCTCATCCGAACCTTCTTCTTTGCGCGTAAAAAGGAGCCCCAACAAAGGAATATCACCTAAGACGGGGACTTTCTTTACTGTCCGAGAAGTTCTACTCTTTATTAAACCTCCAATTACTACGGTCTGACCATCTCGTATTTGTACTTCTGTTTCTGCTGTGCGTGTATTGGTAATAGGTCTTACCTCGTCTCCCTCAATAGTAAGAAAACGGTCAATCTCGCTTACTTCAGGCTTAATCCTCATCCTAATATGCCCGTCAGGACTAACCTGAGGTGTAACCTCCAAGATAACCCCCACCCTTTCTGGCTCATCTTCCCACCCACTTATCTCCATCTTGCCTGTCTGCTCATTTCTCTCATACACAGGTATAGGAATATCTTTTCCTACCTGAATAAGGGCCTTCTGGTTATCAAGGGTAGTAATACGAGGGTTGGCAATAACTTTGGAATCCTGGCGCGACCTGATAAAATTAAAAATAGCCATAAATTCAGTAAAGTCCAATATGCCGAATGTAAAATCGCTACTTGCAGCATAAGGAAATCCATATGCTTTATAGAAATTATCATCCGTCGGATTTAAAGGAGGAAGAACATTCTCCATCCCCCCTTCCCCTGCCTTAAAAGGAAGGGTAGTAGGGCGGGACGACCCTTTTGCCGTAGCCTGCATCGTCCAATCTATTCCTAACTTCTCTGATGTATCAAGGGTAGTCTCAATAAAATGAGCCTCAATTAATACCTGCGGAGTAATTTTATCAAGCTGAGGTATCATATCTGCTATCTGGTTAACTACAGCAGGGGTATCTGTAACAATCAAAGAGTTAGAACGCCTATCTGCTTTTACCGCCCCTTCAGAGGTAAGCACTTTCTTTAAGGTCTCCACTAACTCTGAAGCATTAGCATTATTTAACTTAAAAAGACGAGTAACTTTGCCCTCCTTTTCTGCCTCCTCAGGAGTGGTAACCTTAATAATATTACCTTTTTTTGTGTACACAAAGCCGTTAACTGTAACAATAGAGTCTATAGCTTCATCAACACTGATATCATGGAGCTGAACCGTAACTAAGCCACTTACTGACTTGGAAAAAACAATATTTACCTTATATTGTTTGGCAAGCTGGCGCAGAACATCTTTAATGTCGACCTCACGAAACTCAAGATAATCAATAATAGGAGACTTCTTATCTTGAGAAAAGGAAAAATTATAGAAAATAAGGGTAAAAGTAAGAATAAAGAAAAAAATAATATTTTTCTTCATATATTCTTATTATAACTTAAAGAAAATATTACTCAAGATAATTTACTCCTTGTTATTGCTGACAGCCGATAGTCAATAGCTCTTAGTTC
>CAYVYZ010000071.1:0-6342 GCA_964455875.1 uncultured Planctomycetia bacterium
TTTTCGAAAAAGAAGATACCCCAGGAGGGTTATGCCGTTCTTATAAAAAAAATGGTTTTATTTTTGACTTTAGTGGACATCTTCTCCACTTTAAACATAGAAGAATTTTTAGCATTGTTAAGGAGCTTTTAGGCGATAATTTAGTTCAGCATAGAAGAAATTCGTGGGTATATTCTTTCAGGAGGTTAATTCCTTATCCTTTTCAGATACATTTTACCCACCTGCCAGAAGATATATCTAAAGCATGCTTTAAAGACTTTGTAGAAGCACAGAATAACGGTAAAAGTAAGAATTTTAAGAATTTTCTTGAGTGGTCTTATTGTAAATTTGGCAGTTCAATAACCCGTTATTTTATGATTCCTTACAATGAAAAGTTCTGGAAGATTTCTTTGAAGGATTTAAGTCACAGCTGGACAGAGAGGTTTATATTTATTCCTACCTTAAAACACATATCCCAAGGACACTTACAGAATAACAATCAAGATGTAGGGTATAATATTTACTTTTGGTATCCTAAAAAAGGAGGAATTTTCTCTCTCGTTAAAGCACTCCATTCTTATCTTTCAAATGTCTATACCGATTGTGCTGTGGAGTCAATTTCTTTGAATAGAAATACTATAAAACTTAAGGACGGTAGATCTATAAGGTTTGATAGAGTCATTTCTACTATTCCTTTGCCTGAACTGGGAGAAATAATTATCGATTTGCCCGATAACATAAAGAAATATTTCAAAAAATTGAAGTGGGTTTCAATCTATAATTTGAACTTAGGAGTAGAAGGCTTGGTGGGATCCAAAAGACACTGGATATATTTTCCTTCTAAAGATACAGTATTTTTTAGAGTTGGTTTTTATCATAATTTTTCTCCTTCTAGTGTAACAAAAGGATGTAGCTCTTTATATGCAGAAGTATCTTTTCGTAACCTAACCCAAAACATAAAAGATAAAGAAAAATTATCATCTTTAATTAAACAGGATCTTAAAAGGGTGGGTATATTACCTGTTAATGCAAAGGTACTCCTTGAAGACCTCGTTGAGATAAAATATGCTTATCCTATTTATGATGTTAACTATAGAAGGACACGAGATAAGATAATAAATTTCTTTCGGCGACACAACATAATTTGTTGTGGTCGTTTTGGCGGTTGGCAATATTTGTCAATGGAAGATGTAATACGTGAGGCGGAAGATGTATCTGGTTACATTTCTGCGTAGTGTGATTGCCCGACTTAAACACTTGGGTACTTACCGGCACCTTATCATTGAGATGTCAATAAAAAAGATAAAGGCGCAGTATAGCCCTACTCTTGGAGGAGTATGGATTGCCGTAATCAACCCATTACTTGTAAGTGGAGTTATTATTTTTGTCTTCTCTGTAGTTATGAAATTTGAGGTAAAAAACTTTTCCGTATTTATTCTTTCTGGAATATTCCCTTGGCTGTTTTTTTCCTCTGCTTTATTTGATGCATCTTTATCTTTGATTACTAATAGAAATATATTACACCAATACAATATACCCAAAGAGGTGTTACCTATTAGTGTAGGTGCTACACATTTTTTTAATTTTCTCATAGGTTTATTATGTATGTTGCCGGTTTTTTATATATTTAACCATCGCCTTTTCCTCTTACTGCCTCTTTTGATTATAATTATTATTCTGCATCTGGTCTTTGTCGTAGGAATAGGAATGGCGTTTTCAGTAATAAACGTGTTTGTGCGCGATTTTGTAAACCTTCTTGGGATTATATTAATGTTCTGGTTCTGGATGACGCCTATATTTTATCCTATTGAATTTGTGCCCCAGAATTTTAGGTTTTTGTTTTATATAAACCCCATGAGTAGCTTTGTGATATGTTATAGAGAGGTAATCTTTCGGGGGCACCTTCCTTCTATTTTTATCTTTTTAACGTTGTTCTTATGGGCCGTTGGTAGTTTTGTGGCAGGATTTGGGTTCTTTATCCGATTTGAGAAGAGGCTTCCGAAGTATATTTAAGTATTTAAGAAGATGGAAGTTGTAAAGCTTATCAATGTTTGGGAAATGTATCGGATAAAGTTCGTTATAGGGGGTATCAAGAAGTGGGAGAACGTATGGGCTCTTAAAGATATAACTCTTAAAGTTAATAAATCAGAATCGGTTGGTATTGTTGGCCCTAATGGTGCTGGCAAAACCACGTTGCTAAAACTGATTGCTGGTATGCTTTCTCCTGACCGAGGAGAAGTAACTGTAAAGGGACGTGTCTCAGGGCTGCTTGAGCTTGGTGCAGGGTTTGATACAGAACTTACAGGTTATGATAACATTTATCTGGCAGCAAGTATGTTTGGATTGACTAAAGAAGAGATAACCAGAAAGATTGATGATATTATTAAGTTTGCTGATATTGGCAAATTTATATACGCTCCTGTTAAGTTTTATTCACAGGGGATGTTTGTTAGACTAGCTTTCTCTATAGCTGTTCATATAGAACCTGATATATTTCTCATCGATGATACACTAGCAGTGGGGGATGAGGATTTTAAGAGTAAATGTATAAAAAAGATATTCGAAATCAAAGATGCAGGTACAACGCTTATTTTCGTTACCCATGACGTGAGCATGCTAAAGCGATTATGCTCACGGTCAATATTTCTTAGAGAAGGAAGAATACTCAAAGATGGAGTGCTGGATGATGTAATTCCTATCTATAGCCAGTTTGTAGGAGAGAAAAAAAGTATAGCAGCTTTAGACATTTTGCCTTTACGTATTGTATTTAATAAAGGGCGGATATTTCTTAACTGGGGGGATAATCCTATAACGACTCATTATGGAGGTTACGTAAGTCTGGAAGTAGATGGTAGGTGGTATAACTCGTTTGAGGCAGATTGGGAAGTTATAACGGCTGATAAGAATAACATTGTGGCTGTTGGATATTTCTATCAGATACCTCTTAAACAAAGATGGAAACTGAAAGTAGAAGATGGCTATATTATTAAGGTTAATGTTGAGAATGAAGGCGGGGGAGATGCTCGTGTTAGGGAGGTCTGTTTTAACGTGATGCTGGATAAAGGATATAGCCGTTGGTTAACTCATTCCGAGGAGGGCGATTTCCCTTTGATAACAGAAAATAATAAAGATTGGCACCTTCTCTTATCGCCAGATCTGGTTGAAAAACATATAGCTGTCGAAGCTAATGATAGTAACAGGAATCTACCTTCTTTTATTTTCGGTCATGATGATGATTTTTTTGCAGGTACTATGAGTATTTTCAATTCCGATTACCTCACCGATTGTCGTATCTTACAGTATAAATTAAGAGGAGGGAGTTCTTTTATTTCATCATTCTCGATTAGAATGAAGGCAGGAAGTAATAATGTTAGAGAGTATATTACTGCCATTTCTTCGCAGTATAGTATTTCTAACGGAAAGTTAGAATTGCGATTTAGAAGAGGAGGAATTCTAATATATTACAATGGCAAACTTCTTACCAAACCACCTCACATTATTACTTCTTTCCGTACTGAAAAAAGATGGTACCATTCTACCGCGGCAAAGTGGGAGGTTACCAGAGAAAATGAGAAGCGTTTTTATATTAAGGTAAGTTGGGATAATTCCTCCCTTGTTCAATACTGGTATATAGAAATTATCAATGAGAGTTCGTTTTTGTGGGAGGTAAAAGAAGAGAATAACGCTTTATTTAAAATAGTTGAGAGACAAATGGAATTTGTGTGTCTAGGGGAATACAATGAGTACTTCAGTTATTACGATGAAGGACGCTTTCCTGCTGAGTTTTTAGAGCAGCGTGTAGATGTGGTACAGCGATGTATTGCGAAGGGAGAGTTTGGAATAAGGAGTATAGATAAGAAAGAAATATATCCTTCAATTTACTTTAAGATTATTGATAAAAAGAATAGTTTTGGGAAGATTTTTAATTCTGACAATTTTTTATGTGCCAGGGAAGTTGTTATCTATAGTATGGAGCCAGAAGATAGTAATACGGTGGCCTCCGGTAATTGCACTTTTAAGCTGATGGTTAATTTAAAGAAAGAAAATATCAAGACACTGAACATTTCTGATGGTACCCTCAGAGGGAAGAATGTACAATTTATGTTTGATAAGGGGCGGGGACGGATCTTTTGCAAGGGGGTTGAGTTAACAAAGCACCTAGGGTTTTACACGTCATTATGTGTAAGGGGGAGGTGGTACGATTCTTATTCTTTTGCTTCTTGGAAAATTTTAGAGAAAACAGACTCGAAACTTATAGCAGAAGGTAATTGGCACTATATTCCTTACAGACAGAGGTGGGAAATTGAGACTTTAGTAGAAGATACAATAATTTTTCGAGTTTTTATGATTTCTACCGGGACATTTGAAGTTGAGAGATTACAGACAAACATCATGCTTTCAGAAAAATATAAGAGATGGCTATCCCTTCTTAAGAAGGGGCAATTTCCTGATTTTTCTTCTGATATAGATAGTGATTGGGATGTAGTCTATTCGCAAGAGAGAGATGATGCTGCTTATGTTGGAGTGCAGCCACCATATAAAAATCTACCAGGAGTGAAATTTAATGTTAAAGATGCCTTCTCTTCTGGGAAGTTAAACATAGTAAATTCTGATCTTTATCACCGTGCAAGGTTATTGCAATGGTTGGATAATACAAAGAGAAAAATTGATGCTGGAAAATATTTATTTTGTGAGGGGAGTATCAGTTTTGATATAGAGAAATAATGGATATTTCTATAATTATTCCCACATATAATCGGTCACAAATGTTGCTAAAATGTTTAAAATCCGTATTTGACCAGAATTATCCTAAAGAAAATTTTGAGGTTATTGTTGTTGATGATGCTTCCGATAAATCAGTAGAGGAGGTTGTAGCTACTTTTAAAAGTAAGGAAATAGTTAACTTAAGGTATATTCCTCAGAGTAAAAAGGGTCCAGCGGCAGCACGTAACTTAGGGGTAAGGCTTGCGTCTTCTGCAATAATAGGGTTTGTTGATGATGATTGCCTTATACAGAAGGACTGGATAAACTTCATGGTCGATGAACATCGTAAGAACCCTTCGGCTGTTGCTGTGGGAGGGTTTACAGTTACACAGTCAAAAAGTGTGGGTGTATTAATAAGTCAGTTTTTGAGTACATGCAGTATAACAACCAATGTCGATGGTAAAGAAGAGGTAATATTTTTCCCCACCTGTAATGTTTCCTTTAAACGCGATATTTTCATGCGTTACAGTTTTAATGAACACTTCCCTTTACCCGGAGGAGAAGATCTGGAATTCTTCTGGCGGCTTTTTAAGGAAGGGTACCGCTTTAGGTGGCGAAAAGATGCAGTTGTTGTGCACCACAGAGATACTACAATACGAAGTTTTATTAGGCAAGCTTACATTTATGGACGCGGTAACTTTTTAGTTCAATATTTCCATAAAGACCACCCTTTACTGAAAGAAATAAAGACAAACCAGTTATTCTGGCTATCTACCTTTATAAATGTATTAAAGATTCCGCGATTCAGTTATCTTTTAGGAAAGAGGTTCTTGCAGCAATTTCCTTTAAGGAAATTGAATAAAATCAAGGTATATTTTTATTTCTGCCTCCATAAAATTTTTTATATAATTGGTAATATAAAAGAATTTAGGCTCAGAAAAAGATTTTGTTGTAATACTCAAAGAAAGATAGCGAATGATGTTCCAAAACTTTTGATTTTTGATGTTACGCATCGCTGTAACCTTTGTTGTCGGATATGTGATATATGGAAAGACAATGAGCCAGATATAGATAAAAGATATATAAAAAAAGCAATCCTACAAGCAAAAAAACTGGGTGTAAATGAGATTGCACTTTCTGGAGGAGAACCTCTTTTAAGAGAAGATATTTTCGAGATATTTGAATACGGGCGTGCTATTGATATTAAAAACTTGGGGATTTTAACTAACGGAATACTTGTTAAAGATTATTTTGATAAATTAAGACCATATATATTAGATAACACAATTTCTTTAGTAATCTCATTTGATTCTTTAAATCCTTGTGTGCATAACTATATTAGAAACTCTTCTTCTGCCTGGGAAGATACACTTTATGCTCTGAGGAAACTTTCTTCTTTGAAGAACAAAAACTCATCTATAAATTTCAACGTAATCACCATAATATTAAATGATAATCTAGAAGAGTTAGAGGATTTAGCAAGGTTTGTTCAATCTTTAGGGGCTAATTCTTTACAGTTTCAGCCACTTTTGCCTAACAATATGAAGATGGCAGAAAGAAAAAGTTCTCCTTTCTGGGTTAAGAAAGAACGTTTGTCTCTATTGGATGAGGTAATAGATAAATTAATAGAGTTTAAGAGAGGAAATCAAGTTTTTGTAA
>CAYVYZ010000072.1:0-6279 GCA_964455875.1 uncultured Planctomycetia bacterium
GATTTAAAGTTGCTATGTTGTATCTTGAGAGCTCTCGCATTAATAAAGCCAAGGAAGCTTTTAGGAATCTCCTTGATGATTACTCTTCTAACAAAAAAATTTTTCTTAAGAGCCTTCTCGGCTTAAGCTTGTGCTACCGCAAAGAGGCAGATACAAAGAAGGTTATTGAAACTTATGACCGCATAAGAAAAGAGTATTCTAAAAGCAGAGCTGCCTTAAGCATTCCTTTCTTAATGGGGCAGTATTACTTAGAGGAGAAGTACAATTCTCAGGCTGCTGACGCTTTCAGCAAGGCAATAGATGAGTATAAAAAAATATTGGAAGACCCAAAAAGCGGTTTTCCTAAAAGAGAGGTGGCAAACCTTCTAGCTCTTTGTTACCTTAAGAGCAACCAGGTAGAAGAAGCAACTCGCATGTTAAGGTCTCTTGCAGAAAAATATCCTTATGACCCTGTTTATCTTATTGATTTAGCAACCCTTTATCGTGTGTTGAACAACAACGATAAAGCAGTGAAAGTCTATGAGGAGTTGGTTAGAAAGTTTTCTAAGAATAAAGCAGTTGTTGCCCTTGCAAAGCGGCGTATTAAGGCTTTGAAAGAAAAGCAGTAATGTTTTTAGGAAAATGGCTTTGTTGGCAGAAAGATTACCTTTTAAGCGAGTTTCTTTATTAAAGTTTTTGTTATTATCCAGTCTTTTTATTTTCTTCTTTTCCCCTGTTTATAAACCATTATTAGAAAGATTTAATGCCGCCGATTCTTATTATTCTCATGGCTACCTTGTCCCTTTTATTTCTATTTATCTAATCTGGAGGAAAAGATTTACCCTTAATAAAATTGTTCCCGCCCCACACCCTTTGGGTATCTTTGTTCTTTTAATAGGGGTGTTTATGCATCTTTTGGGAGTCGTCTTAAAGATAAATTTCATCTCTTACTTTGCTATTCCTTTCGTTCTTTTGGGGCTGTCTATTTATTTAAGGGGTGTAGAGTTTACGCGAGAGATTCTTTTCCCTATAGTTTTTCTTATTTTTATGCTTCCTTTGCCACGCGTTTTAATTATTGGGATAACTTTTAAACTTAAACTTCTTGTAGCGCAATGGGCTACTTTTATAGGAAATGCAATTGGTATTGAGGCAACAAGAAGTGGTTCTACGATTTATTATCCCGGGGGGTATCTATTAGTGGGAGACCCTTGTAGCGGGTTGCGCTCTCTGCTTACCTTTATTGCTTTAGGAGCTTTGCTTACGCAATTTACTAAGGGAAACAATATCAGAAAGATTATTTTGTTTTTATCCAGCATCCCCATTGCCCTGTTATCCAATCTGGCACGTATAACCTTTCTTCTTTTTATGAGTTATGTTTATGGAGAGAAAGTTGCTTTAGGGTTTATGCATGAGCTCTCAGGAGTAGTGATTTTTATATTGGGTTTTATGGGGTTGATTGGGGTGAGTAAGGCCGTAGGGTGTCCTTTATCTTTGGGTCCGGAGAATGAACAAATTTAAGCAAGATACGAGAAAAAATTATTGGATAGTGGTAGTTATTTTAACTGTTGCTTCTTTGATTGTTGGAAGGTTGCAGCTTAACAGTTCAAGACAATACGTATCCACTCATCTTAGCAGTTTTCCTCAGGTTTTAGGTGAATGGGAAGGCGAGGATATAGATGTTGATAAGCATGTCACAGATATATTAGGAACCAACGATGTTCTTTTAAGGCGTTACCGCGACAAAGAAGGAGATTCTTTAATTCTTACCATTGTTTATTCTAAGAGCCGACGCGATAGTTTTCACCCTCCTGAATACTGTTACATCGGAGGAGGAGCGCAACTCGCTGACAGGCTGAAGGAAAAGATTTATATAAAAGATGGGGGAAGCCTTACGACCAATAAATTAATATTAAAGCATCCTCACGGAACAATTAAAGCATGGTATTGGTATGCTGTGGGGGATAACTTTACAGACAGTTACTATCTTCAGCAGGTATATTTCGCCTTAAGTTCTTTAAAGGGAATAAAAAAGGGAGGTGCCCTTATAAGAGTTTCCACAGAGAATCCAGATGGCAGCTCAGACAAGAGAGTTAAGGAATTTATTAAGCTGGCATTGCCTTTCTTAAGGCAAGTTCTTTAGTCTCTTTTTGTTTCTTTATATTCCTTGAATATTATGAGAAAAAATGTTATAATCGAGCTCTTTCCCTTGGAAGAAAAATATATGGATATACTTACCTACAAAGGTCAGTTAAGAGAACTGTTTACCTTAAGTCTTGACCGTTGCATGAAAGCAGTTGGAGCAGAGCGCGGTTCTCTCTTTCTTGTGGATAGTATAAGAAAAGAGTTGGTTCTTGAAGTAGCAAAGGCTCCTTCGGTAAGGCTTAGGGATGTGCGGACTCCTTTAGGGGAGAGAATCGTAGGCAAAGTTGCTTTGGAGAGAAGGCCTCTTTTGGTAGAAGATATTGACAAGGAAAAAGAGCTCTCTTCTTATTCCCGTTATAGTGATTACCGCTCCAAATCTTTTCTTTCTGTTCCTCTTGAATTCTGCGGGGATTTAATTGGGGTAGTGAATGTTACTGAGAAGGTTAATGGAGAGGCATTTGACGATAGAGATTTAAGAGTTGTTTTGAGTATATGTAAGTATTTAGGCATTACCCTTTACAGTCTAAGAAAATATTTAGATAAACAAAGAAAGCTAAATGAAGAGCTGAAAGAAGAGCTCAGACAGCTTAAGAAGTCAGTAAAGACCTCTCAGAAGTATTCTTCTCTGGGTAAGGTTGTGGGTGGGTTGGTTCATGAAATAAATAATCCTTTAGATGGGGCTATCCGCTATGTGAATTTAGCACTCGATTCCTTAGAGAAAGATAGTATAGCATTTCAGTATTTACAGGAGGCAAAAGGAGGCTTACGAAGGATTGCTAAGATTATACGTTCTCTTCTTGATTTTTCATGGGGCCTTTCTTCTCAGAACAACCTTGTTGATGTTAATCAGTGCCTTGAGGAAAGCCTTTTTGTTCACAGCCACCACATCATTTCTTCCGATATAGAAGTAAGAAAATTACTATCGCCGTCTCTTCCCCGTATTCCTGACTATAACCTTAAACTTGTTTTTGACAATATAATCAAGAATGCCTGTGAAGTGATGAAGGAAGGCGGGGTTTTAACAGTTTCTACTGTAAGAAGGGATTCCACAATAGAAATTTTGATTAAAGATACTGGTGTGGGTATCCCTGACGAATTGAAAGATAGAATTTTTGAACCTTTCTTTACAACTAAGAAAATAGGAGAAGGTTCAGGTCTTGGCTTGGCAATTGCCTATGAGATAATCCAGAGGTATAAAGGAGATATTCACATAGAGAGCCAACAAGAAGAAGGGGTAACCTTCACTATTAAAATACCTGTTTTTTAAGGCCCGTGGTAATGAGTAAAGGACGTATTCTAATTGTTGATGATGAACCTCTAACAAGAAGGTCTCTGTATGAGATTTTAAAGAAAAGGGGTTATACTGTTTCCTGCGTAGACAGTGGCCAAGAGGCCATTACTCATCTAAGCAAGGAAAAGCCCGATGTTGTCATCACTGATTTGAAAATGCCAGGAATAGACGGGATAGAACTTTTAAAAAGAGTTAGAGAGGTTGATTCTGATATTGCTGTTGTTCTTATCACAGCTTATGGTTCTATTGATAGTGCAGTTGAGGCAATGAAAGAGGGAGCTTTTGACTACATAACCAAACCCATTTTAGATAATGAAATTAATATCGTTATTGAAAGAATATTTGAGCAGAAAAGCATCTTAGAGGAAAATAGATTATTAAAGAAGCAGTTAGAGGGTATTAAACGAAGCAGATTCTATAATCTTATTGGTCAAAACCAACGCATGCAAAGTATCTATAATCTTATTGAGACAATAGCTTCTACAAATGCCAGTGTTTTGATAAGTGGAGAAAGTGGGACAGGAAAAAGATTGATTGCTCAAGCAATTCACCAGAGTGACGCCACCCGTAAGGACAAACCGTTTATAGAGGTAAGTTGTGGGGCACTTCCTGAAACTCTTTTAGAGAGTGAACTCTTTGGTCATGTAAAAGGAGCTTTTACCAGTGCTATAAAAGACAGGCAAGGCCGTTTTGAAGCTGCCGATGGCGGGACAATCTTTTTAGACGAGATAGACGCATTTAGCCCTAAACTGCAGGTTAAACTATTGCGCGTTCTTCAAGAGGGTGAGTTTGAGCGAGTGGGAGATACACGGACAATTAAAGTAGATGTCCGGGTGATTGCTGCTACTAACCAGAATTTACAGGAACTTATTAAAAAAGGAACGTTTCGAGATGATTTGTATTACCGTCTCAATGTAATTCCTATAGATGTACCTCCTTTAAGAGAGAGGAAAGACGACTTGCCGCTTTTAGTGGAACACTTTATTAAAAAATGTTCTAAAAAAGTAAAGAAAAATATTAGCGGTGTATCTGAGGAAGCAATGCAGGCTTTTTTCTGGTATGATTGGCCGGGAAATGTGCGTGAACTTGAGAATGTAATTGAACGGGCGGTTATTCTTTCTAAAAATAAGAATATAGGTAAAGAGGATTTACCCAGTCATTTAATAGATACCCCCGAGGTTTCTTATAAGGCGCACAAGAAGCCATATAAGAATCTTAAGGAAGCGCTTAAGTTTTCAGAGAAAGAGATAATAAAGAATACTCTTCAGATGTGTGGGGGTAACAGGAAAAAGGCTGCACAGATATTAGGGATTAACCGTACAACGCTGTACAATAAGATGAGGGGTTACGGTTTGCTTAAAGATGAAGATGTGATTAGCAGTAAGGAAAGCTGATGATGCCAGAAGAACTATGTTTGCGCAGTATTGTACCGTTGAATAAGTGGCAGAATATTCAGGATCACTTTTCCGAAGTATTGGGGATAACAATGGTTACTTTGGATAAAGATGGCAGGTTTATTACAAAGGTAAGCAGGCCAGCAACATTGTGCAGGGAAATATTAGCTACTTCTGTAGGAGCTGTAACAAAATGCAGAAAATGGTGGTACGATAGCGTTAGACAGACAAAAGGTTCTTGGCGTGATAGTGTGGTGTGCCCTTTTGGGTTGCGGAGTTTTTTTATTCCTCTTAGTATTGCTGAGAGGATTATTGCTTATCTTTTTGTGGGACCGTTAATAATAGGTAAGTATGCTTATGAAAAAGAATATAAGGAGGAAGTCAAGAATTTAGGTATAAATGAGGATGAGTTTTTGTGTGCTTTAAAAGAGATAAAAACTCTTACATTCTATGGTGCAAGGTCAATGGTGGATTTCTTATATGATATATCGTCTTATATTATTCAGCTGGAGTTTCAAAATTTAAGGCTTAAACGCGCTGCTCCTGATTTCTTAAATATGTTGGAGAAAGTATATGGTTTTTATATGGACAAACTGTTGGGAGCGCTTTTAGATGTGGCGTTTAGTGTTACGGGGGCCCATCGTGCTTCCTTGATGCTTTTTGATGAAGGTACCAATGAGCTTTATATCAAGAAAGCCAAAGGTATTTCCCAGGAAGTTATAGAGAATACGCGTTTGGGATTAGGCGAAGGGATTGCCGGCATTGTAGCTAAGGAGAGAAGACCTTTGCTTCTTGATGAAAACATATTAGATGCTCGCTTAAAAGAGAGAATGCATAAGCCCAACATAAAGACCTCGCTTTCTATGCCTATAGAGATAGATAAAAAGCTTTTAGGTGTTTTAAACATCGCCACCCTTAAACCTCATAGAAGTAAAATCTCAAAAAGAAGTATGGAAACAATTCATAACTTTGTTAAACTTATTGAGTCTGCCATAAAAGACCTTCCCCGAGATAGCCTTCAATAATATCGTTTTCTCTGTTAATTGGTCGATAGCCAATGGTCAATAGTCATACGTTATAAAGTCACCAGGCCACCAAGACACCAGGCCACCAGTTATACGCAGATTAAAACAGAACAACAACACAAATTGAACTTCCTTTTAGCTCGTAGCTCTTAGCTCTTAGTTCATAGTCTTTTTATCTGGCATTCAGTATCCAATATCTATTATCTAGGATCTAGTATCTAGTATCTAAATCATTTGCTTCTCGATCCTTCTCCACTCTATACGCAATACGCAGTACGCACAACAAGATACGAACTATTCGCTATTCACTACACCCTCCATCCAACACCCTCACATAAAAGTCACCAGGTTACAAGGTCACACGTCACAAAGTCACCAAGTCACCCGTCGATGGTCAATAGTCAATAGCTCTTAGTTCTTAGCTCTTAGTTTATAGTTGTTTATCCAG
>CAYVYZ010000073.1:0-1445 GCA_964455875.1 uncultured Planctomycetia bacterium
TTTGATAAGTTGCTTTCTGCGGGCAAGAAACTTTTAGGAGTATCATCTTCAGTGGCGGATGAGATTAAGCTTAAAGTACAATTAGCAGATATTCTTAATAAACAGGAGAGTATAGATTTAGAGGAGTTTGCAAAGGGATCAAACATCACTAAAGATTATCTTATACAGTTGATACACCACCTTTATCCTGTTGTGGGTGAGGTTTGTGATGTGATAGAGAGGGTTAACCTTTTCCGTACAGGTATTGCAAAGACACGTAGAAAGATTCATCTCGACGGAGAGTGGCACAGAACCGACCATATCTTTGGTGTGACAGAAGATGGGGAGAGAGTTGCTATCCAGAAAAGAGTTGATAATCGTTATGGACTGTTTGTGACCGGGCATTTCTGGGTAGGTGAGACGGCCCAGGATGCTTTAAAGAGAGAAATGGAAGAGGAGATAGCAGTTATAAGTTTTGATATAAGTAGATTGTACCGGATAAGAAGATTCTTTGAAAAGATAGGATATGAACGTTACGAAGATAAACCTCAATATAAACGTGGTAGATTCTTTTACCATACTTATCAGGGGTTAAACAGGGAAGTTTCCTACCTTTACCTATATATAATAACGAGGGAAGAAGAAAGGTTGTTGAATATGTTCAGGGAAACAGAGGAAGTTAAAGGTATAGAATTTGCTAGATGGGATGAATTTATTGAGGATGTCTACAAGAATCCTAATAATTATCATTCTGCTACTCTGCAGTATCTTGCAAGAGTTGATTTCTTTAGTATCTTAAAAGAGTTAAACTTACGTAGGGGATACAGACATCTTTTTGATAAGTTCGAAGAAGTAGAAAAGGAATTTTTGAAAATTTCTGCTTCAGATAGTATGAAACTTAAGTTATGTGTATCTTCTCTTGATAATGCTTCCTCTTCTATAAATAAAAGGAACAAACTTGTTGCTGCTATTGGTATTATTTTGTCTATGCCAGAGAGAGCTTTTTACTCTTTGGTAAAGACAATGGAGATTATTCAAGAGGCAATAAGAGAAGCAGGGTACAAGGGAGCAGTTTATCTTTATGGAAGTGCAGCCTGGTATGGGTTTGAGAAGGCAAACGATATGGATATAGCTATAGATGATACTGAAGCGGCAAATGGAGTCATTGAAGTTATAAGGGAGAAGGTATCTAGGTATAAGAACATTGAAGTGAATGAGGCACCTTTAACTTTACTTTTATTATGTGACCGTGATTTTGAGCCTCTAAAGTGGGGGGTTGTCTGGAGGGTCAGTGCAGAGAGTATCTTTGGTTATACTTCTTTTATGGAATTAAGTAAAGCTGTAAGGGGCGATATAGAGAAACAACAACAGAAAACAAGTAGCCCTACAGGAAAGACAAGATATTTTTATGGGGAAGAGAACTTTTATCTTCCTTTAACAGCGACACAAATTAATGACTTAAGAAG
>CAYVYZ010000073.1:1545-6264 GCA_964455875.1 uncultured Planctomycetia bacterium
ATAACTGGTTGAGTCTTTTTATGTCACTTAGGGGATGTAAAGGTTGTATTGTGTATGACTCTTATGCTATGAGACGGAAAGGTGTATTTAATCATCTTCCCGCCATCCATGAGGTTAATGAATACTTAGTATTAGAATACAACGGACGCGATGATGAGTTTAGCAACGTTTATTCTCATACGAACATTTTTGTTCTTGAGCAAGAGTTTAACTTTGCTATTGAACTGGGGATTGCTAGTAAGGTGTTAGAGAAGATGAGAAGAGAATTAACTAAAGAGAATACCTCTTACTTGGTTTATGAGAAATATCAGAGTTTTGTTTATATGGCAGATAGATTTTATAAGAGTTTATCAAGCAGTTCTATTGAGAAAAGAAGTGTAAGGCGGTATATGGAATATCTAAAGAATAGAAGAGTTTCTAGTTATGCGCTGAAAGTAGCAGGTATCTGGCTTAGAAGGGGTATAGTGGCTCCTCTAAGTAAAGTGACACCAGAAGTTTTTGCTTCATTTATAACGATATTGGATGAGCACAGAATGTTGGGCGATTTAGGTGAAGGTTCCTGGTATAAACCGGTTCGTATTGCTTATAGAGAAGGTATTGATTGTTTTCTTGAATTCAGACGGGGGAGAAAACAGGCGCTGTTACACAATATAGTTTTGTTTCCTGAAGGTACAGCTAAGTACCATTTTGGTTGGCAGAATATTAATAGTTTACGGAATAAAGAAGGAAGATTAGCGGTTGAGTTATGTAAAGATATTTTTGGTCTTAGAAATGAGGAGCAGGTGAAGGATAGTATAGTTTATGCTATAGAACAAGGGAAGATTTCTTATTATCAACCTGATAATCAAGACAAAGGTTATACTCTGGATTTCATACTAGAGAAAGAAAAGGGAGCAATGTTTGTAACTGTTTCGCAGTATGGTACGGTGTATTCTATTTATTTCCATCCCACAGCGGATGTACCTAGTTTTGTCCTAAGGAATTTGATAAAGGAGATGCATTACGATGGTATCAAGAGGTATGTTCGTCAGCTTATAAGGTACTTTAGGGAAAAAGTAACAGAGGTAAGGTTTTTCTTTGATCTAGAAGAAGGAGATATTTTTGCGGTTATGAAAGATGGTAAAGTAATCGAAGTCTCTCCTGCTACAAAATTTGCTGTTATTAACAAAACAGTAGAGGATATGGAAAGAGATGAGAAGTTGTTTGAGATCACTGTATTTATTCGTCCTTTAATAGAAAAAACGCCTGAGTTTAAGAATTTGGTGTTTAATGGGATACGTGGGAAGGCATCTTTTACTTCCGGAACTACTTCTTCTGCAGTTTCTCTCGGTAATTTACTTGCCAGTTTGCGTCTTATGGGTATATACCTTGATTTAGACAGAAACAAGATTAATGGGATAAGTATGAATAGGTTTTTCGGAAAACACGGGCTTTTTTATGATATACCTCCCGCAAATAATCCTTATGAAGAAAAAGATGCTCAATATTTTGCTAGTTATCTTTACAGACGTAGTCCTGCACGTATAAAAAGAGAAATTGTTAATTACGCTTTGAGTATTGGGATAAGTGAACAAGAGATAAGAGAGAAACTCAAAAATAGAAACACTAAACGCAAACTTTATCCTTTAATTAAATGGATGGCAGAAGATAGTTGTATCCTTCAAAAACGCCAGAAAAGAGAAAAGAAGTTGTTTGCTAAAATCGATATAACAACTATGGGGTTAGCTGACGTTCCTATATGGCCGGTAGATGAGGAAGGATATTTGAGGAAGGAGTTAATTACGTGGATGATAACCAATAGCCGTGCTCCACCATTTGAATACTATACCTCTTCGAAAGTATCCCTCTATAATCTTCGTATCAAAAGTGTTGCGCCACAACAGTTGTCTTTATTCGATGATTCCTCAGGTAGTCCTCTCTTTATCTTCTCGAAAAATATCTTATTAGTTTTTAATGATAGAAACAAGGCTGCCTCAAGACCTACAGCCTCCCTTATCCTTCCCTTTGGGGTCTTGAGGGCAGCTTTTTGTTATGAGCCAGTATCCTTAAAGTACCCAGCCAGCTCAGCAGTTTCTAGCGCTTTAGAAAGAGTAGGGAATAGACCCCTTATTGGGCCTAGAAGAGATTTAAGAGTAGGTGTTGATGGTAAGGAGGTTTACTGGGAGAGGTGTGTATACAATGCAGCCGCTATAAGGATGGAGGGAGTAATTTATGTTCTTTATCGGGCATTAGGCTACGATGGGGTTTCAAGAATAGGTCTCTGGTGGAGCCAAGACGGAATCAATGAAAGTGGAAGATTGGATTATCCTGTTCTTGTTCCTGAGAGGAATTATGAACAGCCAAAAGATATTAAAGCCCGCCAGGAAGCTCAATTAAAGAAGTATGGTATGGTGAAAGAAGTGGGTGGGATAGAAGACCCACGAGTTGTCATAATAGATGAACACCTCTGGATGACTTATACGGCGTATGGTGAAAGTATACAGATGGGATTAATAACGATTAAGATAGACGATTTTATAAGAGGAGTTAGTGAATTTAAATCTTATAAGGAGTGGCAAGGGTTATGGAAGAGGCAGGGTATTATTTTACCTGGCACAGAGGATAAAGATGTGATTATATTTCCTGAATTGTTTCAAAAGAATTCTAAAGAAGTACATGCTATTATTCACCGCATTCCTCCTTCTATGCAGATATTTTATAGTGATAACCCCACAAAAGAGGATTACGATTTTAACGAGATTAACACTACTTTTATGACTCCGCGAAGAGGTATGTGGGACAATGAAAAGATTGGAGCTGGTACCCCTCCTCTTAAAACAAAATACGGCTGGTTACAGATTTATCATGGAGTAGGAGTATACAAAGGCATTAGAGCCTACCGGTTAGGGGTGGTTCTTAGTGAATTAGACAGTCCAGAAAAAATAATTTACCGTTCCCCTAAGCCTATCCTTGAGCCAGAAAGAGATTATGAGGTAAAGGGGTGGGTTGACAATGTAGTATTTAGCTGTGGAGTAGCTCCTGCACAAAAAGATTCTACTGAAGTATTAGAAGGTAACGATGAAATTGTTGTTTATTATGGTGGTGCTGATGAAGTTATAGGTGTTGCTAAGGCAAACATAGCAGATTTAATTCCTTCTATTGTAACAAGCAGTCCTCTTAATAGAAAGCGAAAACAATTTATTGAGCAATATATTAGAAACTTGAAGGATGAAGAGAAGGTTTTACTCAAAGAAAGCTACTTTTATTTTCATCAACATATAGATTTTCATATGCTTTCTCTTTTACTTTTCGGTAATTCCTTAAATGGCGACAAAGATGCTTGGATTATGTTCTGGACAGGAATGATTTGCCCCGACTTTAAAGACAGAATTCTTAATAATCAGGTTTCACAGTTGATTGAAACGCTTCTTGGTTATTATGGAAAATATAAAGGTAAAGATAAAACACTCAAGATAAAACATATCCTTGATACTATCCAAGAACACTCACGGAATTATTTAAGCAGCTCATCTTTAAGATATAGACATTCTTTGTGTAGGCTGTTTCTTGGTGCAGTTTTAACAGGAATCATTGTTTTTAATGGTGACAGTAGTATTGTTGATAGGATAGGAGAAAAGATTTTTCTTGTAGAGGCTATAAATACCGAGGAGCGTTCACTTAAAGAAGAAAACATTAGTTTGTGGAAAGAAAAGATACAAGCTCTTTTTGATGAAGCACACTATGCTTATAGCAATGGTAATTACCAAGAGAGTGTTGAAATAATTAATGATGCTTTCTGTCAAATACAGCCCATTACTCACCCCTTTGATATTGTGGCTATAGGTGTGCTTTACAATGAACGGGCAAATGCTTGGTGTCGATTAGAAAAATACAAAGAAGCTGAGATGGATTATTTACGGGCTATAGATGCTTTTACTGATGTGTTGTGGATGAATCCTAAGATTATGCGGGGACTTGCTGCAGACGTATTCAATAATATCGGTAATCTTTACCGTAAAATTGGTAGAGTTGATGAGGCTCTTTTAAGTTACTCTCAGGCAGCAATGATGGCTTATGATAAAAAGTACATTCTGGTAGGCAGAATGCATACCTATATAAGGTTAAGATTAGAAGGACATGCTTTTCAAGATTATATGAAAATTATATCTGCTTATCCTGAGCTTATTGGGAATATTCCTGAAGAAGTAGAAGTTAGTATGAGTATTGAGTTTAAGCATTATCCTTCTTTACACATGGATGAAATGGTAAAGTTTATATTTAACAGCAAGCATCTAATTACCTCAAGCGCAATTAGTACTCTTGTCAGAGGAATTCAGTCTTTCCTTAATAGACACAAGTATTTTAAAGAAGCATATTACCATCCTGATAATCCCTCTTACCCTACAGGATGCGGTAGTTTCTCTATTCTTGTGGGAGAGCAGATGCTGGAAGAGGGATTTAATGTATGGGTGTTCTGGAGTAGTTTAAGAGACCATTATTATCTTGGAGTTTTTGGTGATATATCACAGGAAAAAGTTATTGTTGATTTTACTGCTGATCAGATTGGGAGAGGTAAAATATCGCCAATTGTAGCTACAAGGAGACAACTGAAGAGGGAATTTGCTGAAGTGTACAATTTATACTGGTCAGAATCATCTGTAAAATTTATGCCAGATGAGGTTTTGATGGATAGATTTTACTTAGAGTACATATTGATTTATGAGCTGGTAGAAGAAATTA
>CAYVYZ010000074.1:0-6096 GCA_964455875.1 uncultured Planctomycetia bacterium
CAGTTTTTATATCAGGATAATCTTTAGCCACCTTATAAAAGGTTCTTTCCCAGAGGTCAAAAGCAAAAGTCAAAACGTTTGTCTTTCCGCACAAAGTAAGCTGTTTCTTTTTATTTCTTTTTCGGGCATACTCAAAGGCAAATCTTATACAACGTTCAACCCCCTTATAAGTATTTATACTTTCCTGAATTGCCACTTCCCCCTGGGTATCCTTACGCAAAAACCCTCCTGCTCCACAGTAGAGACCTTCAGTATTTTCCCGTACAACAACAAAATCGATGTCTTTTTCCTCTTTATCCCTTAAAGGACAAAAGCGCTTATCATAAAGCACAACTGGACGCAGATTAATATACTGATCCAGCTCAAAACGCAGACGAAGAAGAATACCCTTCTCAAGAATACCCGGTCTAACGCGAGGATCTCCTATTGCCCCCAGATATATAGCATCTACGTGCTTTAATTCCTGAAGAATACTTTCAGGAAGTACTTCGCCGGTCCTTAAGAATCTTTCTCCCCCCACATCGTAAACTGTCTTCTCATATTTGAAAGAAAACTTACCAGCCGCAGCCTCAAGTACTTTTAATCCTTCGGCTATAACTTCCGGACCCGTACCATCACCGGGAATAACAGCAATTTTATAACTCTTACTCATCTTTACTCCTTAGTTCTAACGGCAATAATCTTATGTTTATTAACACACAAAAAATCTGTATCCAACTGAACTCTTCCTGAAAAGTCTCTAACACATACATCGTTTAAAGGGATGAAAGGGCCCTTTTCTCTGTTTAAATGATCTGAGACTCTAAACCCCTCCCTCACAGCAATCGTTCCTTCAATCTTGGTATTTTCTGTAAATAAAATAACTCTTACTCTTTTAAGATCACTCATCCTTTACTCCTTTTTGCTCTCTTTTTCACCCAATTAATTAGACCCCCTTTACTTATTATTTGACGCATAAAAGGAGGAAATTTTTCAGATACATACTCCTTCTTTTGCGTCACATCTCTTATTTTTCCCTCGGCAAGATTTACTTCAAGAAAATCCCCTTCTTTAATTTCATCGACTCCAGAAAATACAAGTATAGGAAGACCCACGTTAATGCAATTGCGGTAAAATATACGGGCAAAACTCTTTGCTATCACTAAAGATACCCCACACCCTTTAATAGCCCAAGGGGCATGCTCTCTGCTTGAACCACAGCCAAAATTCTTCCCCCCAACTATTATATCACCTTTTTTCACCCGAGAAGAAAAATCAGAATCAATATTCTCCATGCACTTAGCCCCTAGAAATTTCTTATCCTGCGAATCAAGATACTTAGCGGCAATTATATCATCCGTATTAATATCGTCCCCAAATTTGTGCACTCTACCCTTTATAACCATATCACTATTACCATTCTGATACCTTACAAAAGCCGCTAAGTCACACGTAACCGATACTAGATACTTGATCCTAGATACTATGATTTCTCAATACGCATTACTCGTTACGTGTTACCACATCCTATTTCTAAGAACTATGAGCTAACAACTAAGAGCTAATATACGCTATTCGCTAACCGCTATACGCTTTATATACCTCATCTGGATGGGTAATTCTTCCTGTAACTGCACTTGCTGCTGCTACCGCAGGAGAACTCAAATAAACAAAACTTTTAGGGCTGCCCATCCTACCAATAAAATTCCTGTTGGTTGTAGCTAAAGCTACTTCTCCATCGTCTAATATACCACAATGCCCCCCTAAACAAGGACCACAGGTAGGAGGACTAACTACACACCCTGCCTCTAAAAAAACTTTTATTAAGCCGCGGCTTTCTGCCTGTATAAATATCGAAGGAGTCGCAGGAATAACAATAACCCGCAATCCTTTTTTAATTTTCTTTCCTTTAAGAATCTTAGCTGCCTCTTGTAGGTCAGAAATGCGACCGTTAGTACACGAACCAATCACAACCTGACTGAGTTTAACTTTCCTTAAAGAAGATACGGGCTTTACATTACTAGGAAGATGGGGTAAAGCTACCTGTGGTTCTAACCCTGTCACATCAATTTCAACTATTCTGTCGTAACAGGCGTCTTTATCGGATTTCAGTTTTCTCATAAACTTGGTAACCTTAATTTTTTGTCTGGTAATCTTTTCTAGATAGCTAAAAGTTTTCTCATCAGGCTCAACAATACCAGTCTTTGCTCCTGCCTCGATAGCCATATTAGTCATAGTAAGACGGCTCTCTATTCCTAATCTTTTAATCACTGGTCCCGTAAACTCCATAACCTTATAGAGAGCTCCATCTACTCCAATTTTACCAATTGTATGCAAAATAAGGTCTTTACCTGTTACCCACCTGTTTAGCTTTCCCTTATAGAAAAACTTGATAGTCTGGGGAACCTTAAGCCATACTTTTCCCTCTCTCATTACAGCCGCAAGGTCAGTAGAACCTACTCCAAAACTAGCTACTCCTATTGCCCCAAAAGTACAAGTATGAGAGTCTGCTCCTATTACTAAATCTCCTGGCTTAAATAAGGCTGTCTCAAGTAGAAAAGCGTGCTCTATACCACAGTTATTAATATCAAAAAAATTCTTTATCCTAAACTTACGAGAAAAATCCCTTAATAGTTTTACATTATTAGCTGCCTTTAAATCCCGTGCCGGAACAAAATGGTCACATACAAAGGCAATGCGGTTAACATCAAAGACTTTCCTGAAACCAGCTGCATAGAACTGCTTTACTGCTAAAGGAGCAGTAATATCATTGCCAAAACAAAAATCAACATCAGCATAGATAAAATCGCCAAGTCTCTTTGAGCCAGAAGCCTTTAATAGTATCTTCTCAATCAGTGTTAAACCCATAAACAATAAACTAATTAACCAATTTTTATAACAAAAACAAAGGAAAGATAAAGAATTATTTAAATTCTTTTATAACCAAGCTGGCATTGTGCCCCCCGAACCCCAAGGAGTTAGACATCCCTATCTTAATATCCACCTCTCTTGCCTTATTGGGGGTATAATCCAAATCGCAATCAGGATCAGGATTGTCTAAATTTATTGTCGGAGGAATAATTTTGTTCTTAACTGCCAGACACGTAGCCACAAACTCTATCGCTCCTGCTGCGCCCAAAGTATGCCCTGTCATCGACTTGGTAGAGCTAACAACAATCTCTTTAGCATAACTTCCAAATGCCCTTTTCATAGCAGCTGTTTCCATCTTATCGTTTAACTGAGTAGATGTGCCATGAGCATTAACATAAATTTTTTCTTCTTTAAATTCCGCCTCTTTTAATGCCAACTCCATTGCCTTTGCCGGCGCCTTCCCTTCGGGCTCAGGAGCAGTTATATGATAGGCATCGCATGTTGCCCCATAACCTACCAATTCACAATAAATCTCGGCGCCTCTTTTTTTTGCATGCTCAAGTTCCTCTAAGATAATAACTGCTGCTCCTTCTGCCATAACGAATCCGTCCCTATCTTTGTCAAAAGGACGGGACGCTACCTGAGGATTATCATTGCGTGTAGAAAGTGCCTTAAGCGCACAAAAACCTCCTACTCCCATAGGGGTTAAAGAAGCTTCTGTTCCTCCACAGAACATTACATCTGCCTCGTCGTATTTTATCATCTTGTAGGCCTCCCCAATGGCATGAGCTCCTGAAGCACACGCTGTAACTGTACAGAAATTAGCCCCCTTTAAACCAAAAGTAATTGCTACAACACCCGCTGCTTCATTGGTAATAAGCATAGGGATAAGAAAAGGAGATATCCTTTTTGGTCCTTTTTCCAAGAAAATTTTATGTTCTTTCTCTATTATTTCTAAGCTGCCAATGCCAGAACCAATAATTGTCCCGCAGCGAAAAGAATCAATGTTATTCATGTCCAATTTACTCTCCTTAAAAGCCTCATGCGCTGCAGAGAGAGCAAATTGAACAAACCTTGCCGTTCTTTTTATTTCCTTAGGAGAAAGAAAAGAAGAAGGGTCAAAATCTTTAACTTCTCCTGCAATCTGAGAATCAAACTTGGTAGGGTCAAACTGGGTAATTCTTCCAATGCCACTTTTACCTGAAATAAGGGCCTCCCAGAAAGAATCTACTCCTATACCTACAGGAGAGACAACTCCACATCCTGTAACAACAACTCTTCTCATTGGGAAAGAACTATGAAGATTTACTCTTAACTTTTTCTTCTATATACTTAACCGCCTCTCCGACGGTAGTCATCTTTTCGGCATCTTCATCAGGAATTTCAATGCCAAACTCTTCCTCTAACGCCATAACCAATTCTACCGTATCTAAAGAATCTGCTCCTAAATCATCAATAAAGGAGCTTTCGGGCTTGATTTCTTCTTTTTTTACTCCTAACTGCTCCGCAATTATGTCCTTTACTCTTTCCTCAACTCCCATTCTTACCTCCTTTCTATATTCTCGCCTCTATTTTACCCTTATGAATATCTCATTATACATCGCTAAATAAGCCCTCCGTCAACAACAAGTACCTGACCATTTATATAGTCAGCATCACAAGATGCTAAAAACAAAACTGCTTTTGCCACATCAAGAGGTTTACCAAATCTCCCCAAAGGAATACGGGAAAACATTTCTTCTTTTACGCTGCTGCTTAATCTCTCTGTCATGGCAGTCTCAATATACCCCGGGGCAACAGCATTAACCGTAATATTTCTTGAACCAAGTTCCTTGGCTAATGTCTTGGTTACCCCAATAAGAGCAGCTTTAGAAGCAGCATAGTTTACCTGACCGGCATTACCCACAATGCCAATGATAGAAGATATATTAATTATCCTCCCATAGCGTTGCTTCACCATAAACTTAGTAGCAACTTTTATACAGTTGAAAGCACCTTTTAAGTTTACCGCTATAACCTTATCCCAGTCATTTTCAGAGAGCCGCAACACCAAGTTATCCTTGGTTATCCCTGCATTGTTAACTAATATATCAACTCTTAAAAACTTGTCAATAACTTTATTGACATTTTTTTCTACCTCTTCTAAATTAACTACATTTACAACCTCGCCCATAACTTCGCAGTATTTTGCCAACTCTGCTTGGGTTTTCTTAAGCGCCTCTTCATTCACATCAAAAATAGCTACCTTTGCTTTCTCCTTACAAAATTGAAGGGCTATTTCTTTCCCTATACCTTGCGCTGCTCCTGTCACTATAACTACTTTATCTTTAAACCTCATAACAAGCCTCCTTTAAAGCTTCTCTAAGTCCTCCTTCTTCTCTATATTGACAACTTTAATAGAAGGGTCTATTTTACGCAAAATCCCTTTTAGAATTCGTGAAGGACCCATTTCAAAAAAAGTGTTTACCCTCAAGGAAACCATATAATTAATGCAATCTTTCCATAAAACAGGATGGGTGAGTTGATTTATAAGGTTTGATTTAATCTCTTTCTTATCTGTATGGGATTTCGCAGTAAAATTACTAACAATAGGAATGTTGGCATCAGAAAACTCTAACCTTTCTATAACTTTCTTAAGACGGTCTTTGGCTGACGCCATAAAAGGAGAATGAAAACCTCCACTTACAGCAAGTTCTATAACTTTAAACCCCATCTTTTCCAGCTCTTCCCTAACGAAATTCTTTTTTTCTTTTGATAAAGAAACAACTATCTGCTTGGGAGAGTTAATATTAGCAACATAATAACCTAATTTTTGGTTATCTTTAAGGACTCTTTCAGAAGCCCCCAACACAGCAAACATACAAGAAGGATTATTCTCTGCTGCCTCCTGCATTGCCAAAGAACGCTCTCTAACCAACCTTGCTAAGTCTTCTAATGACAAAACTCCAGCAGGGTAAAGACAACTATATTCTCCCAGGCTTAAGCCAGAAAAATAGTCAACTTTTATGTTTCTTTCTTTAAAGACCTCAAAAATAGCAAGAGAAGTAGCTAAAATAGCTAATTGTTGAACAGAGGTATCCTCTAATTCTTCTTTCGTTCCATAAAAACACTTCTCTGAGACAGAAAAACCCACTGCTTTATCTATACAGGAAAAAACCTCTTTTGCCTTTAAGAAGCCATCATAAAAATCCTTCCCCATTCCGGGATACTGTGCCCCTTGGCCCGTAAAAATTACTGCATTCATAC
>CAYVYZ010000075.1:0-6026 GCA_964455875.1 uncultured Planctomycetia bacterium
TAGCTTACGCCATTTATTATGTATGCAAGAAAGGTAATTTTGAGAAGGAGAAAGGCGTAAAAAAGGTGAAAGTTTTAATTTTGGGTGCGAGATTAAATATTATACTTAATTGTATTTATGCTGAAGATGTGTATAAAAAGAGATAGCAACAGGTACACTCAAGCACGTTTCTTGGAAGCTTTCCCATATTTTGTGCAAAAAATTGAGATAAGTATTTAAGATTGATAGGGTTGAATAAAAATTTTTGTCCTCAATCTAACTTGCCATTTAGATAATGATAAAATTGATAAAGTTTCAAATGATTTAACCTCCCTTTCTCAGTTTTGAACCTATATCTTACCTTCTCCATCTGTCGCAGGTTCTTATCACATTTTCTGAATTACCACTCTTAGGTATCTGAGAATAATCTAAATAAGTAACCATATATTGAAAATAAGGACTACTTAAAAATTTGATTATCTTGGCAAAATGCTGACTCTTAAATTGCCAACCTTCTCTTATAAGCTCATCTCTTCTTTTAAATGCTTCCCTTACACTGTTAGATTCTAAAAATATCTCTCTTATTTCCTGTTTTAAGATCAAAATATCTTCGATCAATGTCCCTCTATATCTTTTTAGAATCCCTTCCATGATTTGATGATCTTTATATGACCAATCCTCAATGTTTTTTAAAATAATCCACTTAGCTGACCATAAATCCAAAGTATCTATCTTAGATTCTTTAAGTAATCTTCTATATTCTGCCATTGCTCTGTTTAAGTGATAATGAATTATTTTCATAGCATGGAAATAATCATGTTGGATAAGTATCTCTTTGCCAAATACTTTCTTAGCAGTACCGGCGAAACAACTCCTCATATCGAATATAACTGCATAAGGATGAATTCCTAAACCTTTAAGTTTCTCAAAATGTTCTCTGACTATTCCTCTCCCTAAACCTTCTGCTTTTTCTAAATAAAGTATCCTACCTGTTTTAGCATCCGAATCTATTAAGTCATATCCCTTATACCTTTTAGGCTTATATTCAACCACACAGAGAATGCCTGAAAAATTAAGTCTTTTGATAATTTTTCTAATATCCAAACTTTCTGCCTTTTTAGCTTTCCATCTGTCAATTGAAGATTTAGAACCTGTAGTATTGAACACCCGCTGAAGCCTTTTAGCTATTCGGGGAAGGGTAGAATTATCATTTATCAAGCCAGTTATACTTTCTTCTTTTAATCTTTGAGTAGCCTTCTGATATTTTTGAATCCCTCTGGGAAATATAGTAAAGGTCCTCTTCTTACAATTTATATTCATACATTTAGCTCTTAAAACTTGAACTTTGAGCTTTAAAGGATAATCAAGATTTATATCCTTAACTTTTTTGAAGTAACTTCCATTATATTTGAACTTTTGCTTCTTGCCACAATATGGACATATACATCTTTTAGGAAGACGTTTAAATTTAATTATTTTGTATTTCATTTAAGCCTCCTTTCTCAGGAGGCTATTTTATTATTTCAAAGAGCTATAATTATCTCTATCTGCACAAAATATGGGAAAGTATTGTTTTTTGTCCTTGAATAACACCTTCTTCCTATCGCACCTGTATCGTAAAGCTTAAAAAGATTAGCCTATGGTTGTAATATGAAAAGGTTCTATACGGGGATATTCCGCGAACAGAAGAAGAAATAGAAATGCAGGAGAGTAGGTTGATGATTAATGTAGGGTAGGCGATTCGAAAGTCTCTATAATAGTTCATCCTTGTAATAGTAAAGTAAGAGACATTCAAAAGAGAAAAATTCCTTTAAATAATAGATGGTTCAACCATAAAGAGATTAACTAATGCCTGTTTTGTAGCGTCAGTAGTGTAGTGTAAGATACGGCAGATTAAGTTTTTAATTGAGAAATTAGGGTAATTCTACACATGGAAAGCGGTTTAAGAACATTAGGTAAAAAAGAAAATCTCTGTAAGAGTTAGAAGAAACAAGATATTTCTCTTTTTAATGTTTTTCCTAATAATAATAGATTTCGAAACACTTCAATTGAATAGATGCCAAATATTAAATATTTAACTTAGCTATTTAATCAGTTAATAATACGACGATAACCCACCAAGAAGGGACACTGAAGTATATAAAAAATGAAGGTTTGTAGGGGTGTTATTTTATAAAAGAAGGTAAATTGTGGTCTCTGCGCCTCAGTCTTCTTTGTGGAGCTATTTTTATAAGATTCTATGCTGTAACTTTCTGTAGGCGAATGAGTTAGGTAATCAATCCTTGTAATTTTTCTATATACCTGAGGTGAGATAAGAAAATATAAAAAGTTTTTCATTGCAAGGCGCTAGATATTACTTTGTAAAAGGTATATTGAAAAAGATTGTGCACATAACATATTGATTAGCAATATGTTATGCATGATAATCTTTAGAAATATCATTCTGTAAACGCTTTCAGAAGAAAGATTCTTGAAATGTAAAGAGCTATCTTCTTATATAACATATTGATTATCACTGAACTATGTACAGGGAAACTCTTTAAAGTTATAATTATTATACATAAAAAGAAAATTTTTTCTTTATGAAAGGACAGAAAGACGATTTTCATGTGTAACACATTATAAATCAATGAGTTATGTAATAAAATTCTTTATGAAAAATCTTATCAAAAACAGAGCAAAAATTTTACCTAACCCCTTGAAATATATAGAGGAATATGTTAAATTTTAATGGTGATTTAAGGAAGGCACGAAAAGGCAAACCCAGCGGTAACGTTGGGGGCGCAAAGCCACGGGTCCTGAAAAACACAAATATACAATTTGGTGTCTGCAGGCTAACATTAAAGCGCAGATTGATAAACGGGATAGCCGGGCTGCCGAAGCTAATTGGCAGCTCGGTTTTTTTTGATTATGATTCCCGAGAGGGTAAAATATAGAATTTTTTGGGGGAAAGGGGGAATTCTGTCTTCTTCTATTTTCATCAAAAGGAATCTGTGTTTCTCTGTTTCTTTAGTCTGCGTTAATCTGTGTAGTAAAAAAAATGGATAAAGGACAAGAAAATCTACAAACGGGTGTGTTTACTGAAGTTCAAAAGCCTCATTTTAAGCCTTGGCTTAGGGTTATAGCGCTAGTTGTAATCTTTTCTTTTCTTTATCAGAATGTAGTGTGGGCTTTCGGCAGCTCTAATCTGTTTCTAATTCAGTCTAATCCGCAGCCTGTCCTTAACCTTTCTTCTGCTAATCTCAATAAGCTTGATGTTGCTGATATCGTAAAGAGTATTTTAGAAAGTTTGCAAAAGCACCCCAGAACAAGAAGGATACGGTTCCCTTCGGGAAGGATTTTAGAGTTTAAGGAAGTGCCTTCTTTAAGTAGAGCAAAGATAGAACAGATATATAGTCTGCTTAAGGAAAAACCCTGTGGAACCCAGGCTTTATATGACTTGTTGAGTGAGTTTGGATTAAGAAATTCCTCTTCTGAGGTGTCCAGCATTATTTTTGCTATTGATATCTTACAGAATTCTGAGCATATAAACTTGTCCACTAACCCCAGTGATTCAGAAAATTCCCTTTTTGCTATTATAAAGGCAGCTGAATTCTTTGGATATAAATTACACCCTTTAAAATTTAAACCTCACACCCCTTCTTACATTTTGGGAGATTACACTCCTTTTATCGCTCACTTTCTAACTGGTCATTATGTTGTTGTTAGGGAGATAAAAAATAAAAAATTCTACTGTATTGATAACGGGTCTTTTAAAGTTTATTCGAGTAGCAAATTTATGCACGATTTCAGCGGCTATATCGCTACCCCTTACACTAAAATATCTAATTTTATGCACAATGTAAACATTAAGGAGGCTAAAGAAGTTTTAGGGGCGCGTCGAATTGACAGCTGGCGTGACCTTGTGGATTTGGGCAAGATAAGAAGTGATGTTAGAAACCAGCTTGATGATATGGAATCTAAGGCTTGGAAGAGTTTGGCTCTGAATGTTGGTCTAACTCTTGCAGGGGGAGCTGTGTTGGGAGGAATTGGATCCTATTACAATGGCGGAAGTTTTTCTGCGGGAATGGGCAGGGGATTTATGTGTAATTTAGGTACGTTGGGGCAGAGTGTTTCTTTTAGTATGGCATTGAGTCAATTCACAGGCGCACTTGAAATGTATGGGGAAAGTAAAGGGTGGGATACAAGCTATATGAGATACGGCACTATTTTTGCTACTGCTGCATTAGGTTCTTATTTTACTCCCGGAGGGAACTTCTTAGGTAGTACCATTCAGTCAGGAACTTGGCAGGGTGCGTTAGCGTATGGAAGCTGGGCGGCAGCAAAGTATGCGGCAGGAGATTATTTGGCTAAGCAACTGGATGAAGATTGGGCACCTTTAGCGTATAGCTTAACCAGTATAGGTATGGATATAGCTGGTGCAAAAGTAGTGGATTGGATGGGAGGGTACGGATATGAAAGTGGAGAATTTGCAGTGGATTATGAAACTGGTCAGACATACGATATAGCCAATCCCTCTTCTCCTCGCCGAGTAGAGATGTATAACGGGTATTATACTACTTCTTACCAGAGCAATTACTATGACCCTTTTACCGGAACCAGATACGAACAAAAAAACACTTATTATACATCTTATGATAGTTATCTTAACCATAACTGGGGTAGGTGGGCAGGGGATATTATAACCGCAAGTATAGAGGTTATTGCTAATGAAATGGATGTAGATGAAGACTGGCAGCCTCTTGTTTCTTTTGCCTCAAGAGGGCTGGGAACGTTTGGTACTATTGCCACTGATAAGTTAGTTTCCGGTGATAAATTTAATTATCCAGCACTTATAGAAGGTATAAAGGGTGGATTTGAGAGAGGGGTTTTCTCTATGGCAACAAGCTATGTAGAAAGCTGGCTAGAAAATAATGTTGGTGGTGATTTGGGTGGTTGGATTAGAGAAAGCCCTATGAACCGTAATATGTTAGCAAATTTTATAACTGGTATAGGCAAAGGAATTGCGTACGGAGTAATGACTGAGATTGGTGGATATAATTTTGGCGATAAATTTACAAATGATAGCGGGTGGCTTAATGTTGTTATTCAACCTTTAAAAAGTTTATATAACGCCAGTATGGATACATTGACACTTGGTTTCTCAAAGTATCAGCGGGGAGAGTCGAGCTATGAGGATTATATTTACAACTATGCTCAAGTGTTTGCCCCTAAGCTTGACTGGCAGCTTGCACGACAGGCAAAATACTATCTTAAACATGCCAAAAATAGCGAAATAAGAAAATTAGCAGAGGATTTTGAGAAGAACGATGCATGGCGAGGAAAAATTATAAAAGGTGGTTCCATTGATATAGATGCCTTAGCAGAGGCCTATGGCGATTTTCTCATTGACCAGCAGATGCAGCTTAAAGGATGGGGGAGATTAGTAGTTAATATGGCAGACATGGGTGCACAGTTTCATCATTGGAGTGCGGTGAATAATATGGCATCCATATCACGTTATGCCCTCTCTCCTATATTGTGGGAGCATATCTCTTGGAAAGATAAATATACTGGCAGGATTGTGTTGATAACAAACAATCTGGATATTATAGAAAATGCATCTAAAATTTATCAAGATTCACAAGGGAAACTTGTTGTACAATATAGCGATGATAAACTTCTTACTCTTTCTCAAGACGAGGCGCCTCTTATGCCTCTAGCGAAAGCTGAGAGTTCAGGTAAGACGTTTGTAGAGATAACATCTTTATTGCCGGCGAACAGCTTTTTACAAGAGGGCGAATATTCCCGCGGGGTATTAGGCTATGTTTTAGATAAATTAGGTCTATGGAATCCTACTTTTAAGCCCGGTGAGGTAGTTGGGGCAAGAATTAGAGAGAATGTTCCTTATGCTTTTGATAAAGATATTATTGTGGGAGAGGCAAAAAAGATTGTTTCAAGTATTAACAATAATACAGACAACGCTATGATTAAGACTGTTGGGTGGGTGGTAAAAGATTTAAGAGGTATAATCAACTTCCCAGGCAGCACAATTTCTTTTATTCCAA
>CAYVYZ010000076.1:0-5905 GCA_964455875.1 uncultured Planctomycetia bacterium
TGCGTGATAACAATAGTGTAATAGAAAATAAAATACCTATATTGGGAGACATTCCTATATTGGGAAATCTGTTTAAAAAAACAGAAACCTCTCTTCTAAAAACTGAACTTTTAATATTCTTAACTCCTAAAATCATTGAAGATGAGAAAGATATAAAAATGATTGCGTCCGATTTTAAAGAAAAACTGGAGAAAATTAAAAAGGCTCAAACCAAAAACGAGATGAAAGATACAGTAAAAGAAGTTGTTGACTATAACAGAAAGAAAAAAAAGAAATAATTGATTGAAGAAAAAAAAGTGCTATAATAGTCTCGAATGAAAAAAGGAAACAAAAACAAGAAAAAAACCTACAAACCTCCAAAGATTTCATCGAAAGACATCTTTGAAATAAACGCTTTGGGCTGCGCTAAGTGTCCTTCCTCCTCCAGTATATCTCTTAGCGTCTCTTGCATCCGGGGTGTCAAGAAATTCTCATGATACAACTTCAACTTAAACCTGTTTCATTATCTTAGCGGGAAAGAGCATAAAGGGTTCCATCTAATGTGGCTATATAGAGAACACCGTCAGACACTGCAGGAGAAGAAATAATCTCCTCTCCAAAACTGTGTTCCCACAAAAGTTCACCTCTTACAACACCTAATGCTTTTAGCTTTCCATCTCTTGAAGCTACATAAACTGTTCCTTTGGCAACTACAGGGGATGAAGAAAAACCCAGCCTTGATGCTGAACTCAACTCATGCTTCCACAAAAGAACTCCTCTTTTTTTATCAAGACAATAAACATATTGTGTCTGATAACCACTTACAACAAAAATCCTCTCTTCTCCCACTGCCACTGAAGAAACATAAGTAGGAGTGGGTTTTCTATCTTCAATAATATGCCTCCACTTTAATTTACCTGAATCTAAACTCAAACTATAAACGGACCAGTCGAAATTCCCTGTAGCTATATACAGATTTTTTTTATCAGTCGCTGGTGAAGAAAAGTATATGCCACCGCGAGTGTGAAACTTCCAGATGAGCTCTCCACTGTTTTTGTTTAGACAATATAAGCTTCCATCATTTGCCCCAATAAAGAGTTTGTTTCCAAACAAAGAAGGAGAAGAATAGACCATCTGTTCTGTATTAAATCTCCAAATCTCTTTGCCCGTCTTTGCATCTAAAGCATAGATGAATTTATTAGGAAAACCTGAACCAGAAAAAACTACACCATCCTCAACCAAAGGCGAAGAACAATCAGCACCGCCTGTCTTATATCTCCATAACAATCTCCCTTCCTGCGCATCTAAACAATAAAAATACCCATCACGGGACGAAAAATAAACTTTACCGTTGTATACTGCTACAGAAGAATCCACAAACCCTTCTGTTTTGAACTTCCAAAGCAAACTCCCTGTGTCTCTATCTAAAGCGTACAAATAGCTATCCCTTGAGCCAATATAGACAATATTGCCTGATACCACTGGCGAGGAAATGATTTTGTCTTGTGTTTTAAACTTCCATTTAACCTTAAGAGGTGGCTGGAGATTTTCCTCTGTATAAGCAGAGTTAAAATTATCCTTTCTAAATTCAGGCCACTCTTCAGAAAAAACTAAGAAATTTAATCCCCAAAGAAAGCTTACTAAAAGAATACCTATCTTTCTCATCTTCCCTCCCTCAAGATAAATTTTACACCTGAGCCTGCCTTTTCTCCCATTAGCGAGCTACTCTAAAAGAATAAAGCTTTCCTGAGTCAGACCCCACCAACACATATATATTATCTTCATCTATATACTGTAAAGAAACGCCTCCTTTAATAGGAGAACCCGTATCATAAGGCCATCCCGGCATAATTTCCCCTGTTTCTGTGTCTACGGCATAAAACTTACCATTATCCGCGCCAAAATATACTACTTTATTCCATACAAGAGGCCAAGAATCAATAGGTGAACCAATATCAACAGGAAAATGGGGCTTAGAAGAACCATCCGCTAAACTTAACGCATAAAGTTTACCATCACGACAACCAAAATATACATAGCCAGTCTCTGTATCTACCCACGGCGCTGAATATATAGCTCCTCCACAACTTACAGGGTTAGTTGTCCATCCCGTATCTTGTTCAGAGATACTAAGATTAGAAACATTTACAGCATAGAATTTACCGTTCTCGGTGCCAAAAAATATAAGATAGTTTGTATCAGGGTCGGATGCATCCTGAGGAGAAATAAAAGGAGCAGTTTTAATGGCACCATCTGACCCATAGCCTGTGTCGAATACTCTCGATACAGTGTTATCAGACGCTTTAAAAGCGTACATCTTACCATCACTAGCGCCAAAATATACCTCATCATAAAACAAAGAAGGAACATAAATCATTGCCGGTGAAGATTCAACTGCCCCTCCTACTGAAGAAGGATTAGACCAATAATCAGTACCATCAGTTGCATTTAAAGCATAAACTTTGTTGGCCTTAGTACCAAAGTATATATGTGCGGGGTCATAATAATCGTATAGAACTGATGTAGAAAGTTCCTCTCCCATAACTCTTTCCCACTTTAATGTATTATCTTCCCATAAAGCATATACCGTCTTACCTAAAGTACCAAAATAAACAATATCTTTATAAACGCCGGGTGAATATTCTTCTGTATTAGGCCAAGGTATACCTCTTATAACGCCCGAACTGGTGAAAGATATATTCAAAGAATGTGTAGTAGCATCGATAATATATAGATTGTTATCATCTGAACCAAAGTAAATATTATTGCCATAAGCAATAGGCACAGTCCTGATAGGACCAGTTACGTTACTATCCGAAGGGTATTTCCATGCTTCTGTTAAAGTATTTATCGTAACATTGTTAGAAGTAACAGAAGTTGAAGATACCTCTTCCCCAGAATTTGAGTCTGTACCACTAGCACTTCCCGTAAAATTAATGCTCCCTGGGGTTGACCCTGTCTTATAAACCCAGGTAAACTCCTGTGAGCCTCCTGCAGATATGTCTGCTGAAGAAGGCGTAGGTCCAGAAACTAAATTGGCATCCCCACTTGTTCCCCCCAAAGTTAAAACAGAAGGTGAAACACTAGAAGCAGTAGCTCCACCAGTGCCGGCTGTGTTGTTAACCGTCATAGTAACAGTAATATTAGCATTAGTAAGAACAGTTGTAGGAGAAACAGAAATTGAACAAGACAGACTTGCAGGCTCTGCCTGAATAGTTACATCATTAGAAGTCGTAGAAGATGAATCTGCCTGTTGACCATCGGCATACCCTGTAAAATTCACTGTTCCTAAAGTTGTCCCTGCGGTGTAAGTCCAGCTGAAATCCTGACTTTGACCAGCAGCTAAACTGCTTACGCTACTGGGAGTAGGCCCTGAAGAATATATTGCATCAGAAGAAGTTCCTCCCACAGTCAAAGAAGAAGGGGCAATATTATTAATGGTATTTGCACCTGTATTCTGAACTGTCATTGTAACTGTTATAGTATCAGAAGGCTCCACTGCAGAAGGAGAAGCGCTTATCGAAGAAGTTAGCTCATATGAAGGAGGCGACTGAACAGTAACAGAATCCTGTGCATTAGATGCAGAAAGACTATCTCCTGAGTTCTCATCTGTCCCTGAAGATATATTGGCAGTAAAAGTAGCTGTTCCCGAGGTTACCCCATGGGCAGAATAGGTAAACTCTACTGATTTTCCTCCTTTAACCGTAGCAGAAGCCGGGATTGGTCCTGAATCAACCACAGGATTAGCGGTCCCTGAAGGAGTCAAACTAGGAACAACTCCTAAGGCATCGGCCTCTCCTGTATTGGTGACAGTTACCGTTATATTTATAGTCTGATTAGTGTTTACTGTAGAAGGAGAACATGATATGCTCACGCTTAAATTGGCTTTTTGTTCTACTATTACATCTAAAGACTTAGCGGTATTAGAACGAATAACCCCCTCAGAATCAGAACCCTGAGCATACCCTTCAAAATAGATGGTCCCAGAAGAAGAACCAGCGGTATAAACCCACTGGTATTGGGCTTGCGCGGAAGAAGCTATATCTTGGCTGGAAGGACTAGAAGTAGTAGTGGCGGTTGCGCTTCCTGTAGAATATACGGTTAAAGAAGATGGAAGTACATCATTTACAGCGGTAGTTCCTGTATTCTCAACCGTCATAGTTACTGTAAACTGCTGATTGGTACTTACTACGCTCCTTGAAGTAGTGATAGAAGCAGATAAAGACCCTCTTCCAATAATATAAGGACCTGCGTGAGTGGTTTGGCCCCAATTTCCTACATTATCTACAGGCCTTATATGGACATAATAGGTTCCGTTATCTAAATCCGAGAAAGTATAAGTCTCAACCCCTACTCCTACATTTTTATATTTAGGAGCAGGCGTATTGGAATTGTTATCGATTATGATACTATACCCTGAAAGGCCTGATTGGGAGTCACTAACATCTGACCAGGTCATTACAATATCATTATCTGAAGAGGACTGATTAGGTGTATGGGAAGTTGAAGAGAGAGATGTAACTTGACTAGGAGCAGTATTATCTAAGATTACGCTAAAAGGAATGTTGGTGGTATTTCCCGCGTTATCGTATACTACTATATTTACATTAGAATAATCAGAACCTGACGATGTAACTTCGTAAGTATACTCATACTGATAAGCTCCTCCTGCTTCTGTTGCATCTATACCACCCCCACTTGTAGTTGTAGGAAAACTGGCTTCTTTAAGACCACTTAAATTATCGGATGCAGAAACATATACTTTAAAAGCAGAATAACCTAACCCTGAATAATAAACGGTGTTTCCGCTAATGTATAGGTAATCTCCTCCGGCAATCTCTGAAATATTATATATAGAACAACCAGAGGGTGAAGTAGTATCTATGTAGAAGGGCCCTAGATGCTGAGCAGTATCTGACCAGTTGCCTACCTTATCAACGCTTCTTATGTGAAAGTAGTGGGCTGTCCCATCGGATAAAGACGGTGAAGTAGCAGAAGTAACCGTCTCCTCGAGATCTTTCGTAGTATCAGGAAGGGTTGTAGGATTTGTATCCCAGACTATAGAATAGCCATCCAAGCCACTTCCTGAATCGCTAGCAGGAGACCAACTTACATATACAGTGTTATCCTTTGACTGAGGGTCATTCCAGGCTCCAATTGCCTGACTGTGACTTATGCTTTCTAAATTGGAGACTAGTGAAGGTTTTGCCGAGTCAACCGTGAATACCCCAGAAGAGTTAAGAACTGACTCTTCGGCATCAGGAGAATTAGTAAAAGTTAAACCATAGGCGGGAATTTGAGCATCTACGGTAGAAGCATCAGTAACAGATTCCCCTAAATCGACAACTACAAAGAGCTTTCTTGTACCGGCAGCTGGAATCGTCACATCTACATTACTAAAGGTAATTGTCCCCGAAGAAAATACACCTGAACCTACCTGAGTATCTATATTCTCTTCAAAACTCCCCGAAGAATTACTGTCGTAATATAACTTCACTGAAGATACCTCTCCATCCGATATAGTTCCTGCATTATCTACAGTCACTGTCTCTAAAGTATCGGGGTTTAAAACGTTATTATTGGTTAAAGTAATATCTAAGAGGAGTTTATTAGAAGCCGATGGTCCAACATAGGAAGAAAATAGGTTATTAGCTGTTGCATCCACAGTAGTAGAAGATGCCTGAACTACTAAATCTCCTTCGGTATCATCATCGGTTTTTCCGTCTCCTGAGACTTGTATATTTATAGTCTCTGCAGTATCATCTGTAATCTCAAATGTAGATGTGCCTGCATCTTGAGATACAAAAGTGTAAGTTGCTGTATCAGAGTCGGCTCCTCCGTCAGTAAAAGTACCTGAACCAGAACTTAAAGTCCAAGAAATATTATTTACATCGCCATTGGTATCTAAGGTTATTGTTCCTGTATA
>CAYVYZ010000077.1:0-5891 GCA_964455875.1 uncultured Planctomycetia bacterium
AACTACCTGCTTATGTTCACCATGAGACAAAGTAGCACTTTCTCCAGTTGTTCCACAAACTAAAATAGCATCACTCTTATTTTTTATATGCCAGTTAATAAGAAACCTCAGGCGCTCTTCATCAATACTGCCATTTTTCTTAAATGGGGTAACTAATGCAGGAATACTTCCTAAAAACATAATTACCTCCTCTTTTAAGACACAGATGACCGCTGATTTATAACAGATGAACACAGATAAGTTAGCTTATAACTATTGGCTCATAGCTCGTAGAAATACGATCTTTACTTGTGACCTTGTGGCGTAATAACTTTGTGACTTTCAATCAGCTAAGAGCTTCTTCAAGAGCTACGAGTTATGAATATGAGCTAAATCATCTGTGTTAATCTGTACAACGCAAAGTGTTAGTCTGTGCTAATCTGTGTTAACCTCTCCACTATACACAAAATAAGCTCTACCCTTAAGCCAAACATCATTTATTCTGCCACTGCATCTGGTAAAATAAACACCCAAAGTATCTCCACTTCTCGTCAAAACTTTAAATCTAAAATGTAAACCTTCCAAGCCAAGATGATAACTACTAATAATTGCTGAAGCTACAACTCCTGTCCCACAGGCAAGAGTTTCTGTCTCTATCCCTCTTTCGTAGGTACGGATTTTTATCATCCTCTCATCCACAACCTCAACGAAATCAACGTTTGTCCCAGAAGGCATAAATTTTCTATGATACCTTATTTTCCTTCCTATTTCCTCTACATCTATTTTCTCAAGCCCCTCCACAAACACAATTGTATGAGGAACACCCGTATTTATATAGTTTACTTTTATTTTCTTACCCCCAATATTTATAGGAAACCCAAGAGATAGCCCAAAAGGATTACCCATTTTTATCATTACATTACCATACCAGCAAAGTTTATTAATATCGCCTTCTATCTTCGATTCAATAACACCTGCTTTTGTAGAAAACTTCACATAATTTTTCTTCTTAAACACAGCTGCCCACAACGCAGTGCAACGCGCTCCGTTCCCACACATTTCTGCTTCTGAACCATCGGGATTAAATATACGCATTGAAAAATCATCTCTCTTTGATGGTTCAATTACTAAAAGACCATCGGCACCTACACCGAATTTACGCTGACATAATCTTTTAGATAACATCTTTAACTTTTGAGTTCTGAACTCTAACCGTCGATTTTCTATCAAGACAAAATCGTTACCTGAGGCTTGCAATTTGAAAAAGTGTAATTTCTTTTGCATTGCGTCTCCCAGTTAGGCGGTACGCACACCGCTCGACGAGCGCTATTCGCTAACCGCTAATCGCTAATTTTTCTCTCTCTTCTTACTAAATCTCTATACGTCTCTCTTTCTCTAATAAGATAAACTCTTCTTCCCTCTATCAATACTTCTGCTGGTCGCCGTCGGGAATTATAGTTTGAGCTCATACTAAACCCATAAGCCCCCGCACCTAAAATTGCAAGATAATCACCTTCCTTAACAGCAAGTTTACGTCCTTTACCCAAGAAATCCCCGCTTTCACATACAGGTCCAACCACATCTACTAACTTCTGACGTTGTGATATTGTGAGGTTGTGATTTCTCTTCAAAGGGATAATTTCATGATAAGCATCATAAAGAGCTGGCCGCAGCAAATCATTCATTGCTGCATCAACAATAACAAACCTTTTATGAGAAGTATCTTTTATATAGAGTACCTTTGCCACTAAGATTCCTGCGTTGCCAATAATAAACCTCCCAGGCTCCAATATAATCTTTAAACCCAAATCCTTTAGCAACGGTCCAACTTTCCGAGCAAAAGATGAGGCACTCTGTGCTTTTTCCTTATCGTAAACTATACCCATCCCTCCGCCAATATTAAAATACCTAAGTGGATATTTCCTTGCTTTTAATTCCTTTACCAAGGGGAATATTTTCTTTATCGCCTTCACAAAAGGCACTGAAGTGGTAATCTGAGAACCGATATGAATATGAATGCCAACAATATCAAGGTATTTGTATGCCGAAGACTTAAGGAATACACCGCGAGCTGTCCCAATATCAAGACCAAATTTTGTCTCTTTGTCACCCGTTGTGATATACTTATGAGTTCCTGGCTCTACATCGGGATTAATCCTTAAAGCAACTTTCGTCTTTTTTTTAAAGCGTGAAGAAATATAATCTATCCTATCAAGTTCAGAAACTGATTCTACATTAAACGTAAGTATGCCGTACTTAATTGCTTCTTTTATTTCCTCATCTGTTTTCCCAACAGAAGCATAAACTATTCTTTGAGGAGGACATTTTATAAGTTTGGCACGGTAAAGCTCTCCCCCCGAAACAATATCAAGACCAGCCCCTCTTTTTACAATCAACTTCAAAATAGAAAGGTTGGAATTAGCTTTAACAGAATAACAGATAAGAGGAGAGATGCGTTTAAAAGCACGCTTAAGCTTCAAAAGATGGTCAATAATAGTCTTATGGCTGTAAACATAAAGTGGTGTCCCATACTTTCTGGATATTGCCTCAATATTTACATTCTCACAGTAAAGCGTATTGCCTCTATATTTAAACTCGTGCATTTCCTTTAAACAAACCTATTATTTTCGATTGCTTACAAAACTTGCCGATTGACTATTTTTTCTATAATAAGAGGGCTTAAGTCTTTATGGAATCTTTTAAGCACACTCTCTGGCACATCCTTCAAAGTAACTGCTGTATTTTCGCAGTATCTTATGAGCTTACCAACAATATTGTGAGCTTCCTTAAAAGATGTGCCTTTATAAACTAAAAAAGCGGTAAGTTCTGTGGCATAAAGCTTCTCATCAGAAAGAGCATTTTTTATTGCTCCACTCTTAAGCTTTATGCCCTTTATAAACTTTGCCATAATCTGAAGTTCGCTCTTTATAACCTCCACTGATGAAAATAAAGGTTCTTTATCCAGTTGCATATCCCGGTTATAAGTTAACGGTAGGCCCTTCATTGTTACTAAAAGAGAAACCAAATTTGCATAAATCTTCCCTGTATATCCCCGAACAAGCTCTAAGAAATCCGGGTTTTTCTTATGTGGCATAAGTGAGGAACCTGTACAAAATTCTTCCGGTAAATCCAGAAAATTAAACTCCTGCGTTGAGTAAAGAACAAAATCCTCTGCCATCCTTGATAGGTGCATCTGAATAAGAGAAAGTATATGTAGGAAATCAATAATAAAATCTCGGTCTGAAACATTATCAAGGGAGTTTGGGGTAATTTGAATCCTCACATTTTTCTTTCCATACTTTACCTTAATCTTCTTTATAGCTTTCAAATAAGAAGCCTTACTCACAGGACTTCCTGCCAATGCTCCACTTTTTACAAAAACAACAGTATTCTTAATAAAGTAATCTAATTTATGTAAATCTCTTTTTAACATGGCTAAGTACGCCCCTACATAGTCAGAAAATCTTACCACTTGAGCCCTCTGCGTATGGGTATAACCGGGGACAAAGGTATTTTTGTGCCGGCGGGCAAGATAATTCAATGATTTCAGAACATCCTTTACAAAACAAGAAACTCTTTCTGCCTCCTCAATGCAGTAAAATTTCTCATCAAAAACAATCTGTTCATTTCTCGAGCGAAAAGTATGCAATTTATAGGTAACCCTGCCTATTTTTTTCTCAACCTTGTTCTGGATATCAGTATGGATGTCTTCGGAACCACTATCAAATTTAAACCTACCTTTTTTAATATCCCTAAGAATACTTTCAAGGGCATAAATTAGCCTCTCTTTTTCTTTTGGCGAAACAATTTTCTCTTCTGCCAATGCCTCCACATGTATTAAAGAATGATAAATATCATAAATGGCCAACTTGTAATCGTAATGTATGGATTTTGAAAATTCTTCTAAAGCCTCGTCCATCTTTTTCTTAAATCTTGCACCCCACAGTTTCTTGCTCATATTCCTTCTTCCTATTTATATGGCAACCCAAACAATCTAATGAATCCCTCAGCCAAACTACGTTCAAACTTATCCTCTTTGCCATAAGTAGCTAGTTCTTTCTTATACAATGAAACTGAAGATTTTCTTTTTTTAACTGTAATATTCCCTTTAAAAAGCCCCAAAGTTACTTCTCCTGTGACTGTTCTTTGTGACTCCTCTACAAAAGCATCTAATGCTTTCTTCAGGGAGGAAAACCACAGCCCCTGATAAACTACTTGAGCGTATTTTAAGGCAACTATCTCTTTAAAAAAGATAGTTTCTCTATCTAAGGTTAAACTCTCAAGCTCCCTATGAGCCGTATAAAGAATCCAAGCGGCAGGAGCTTCATAGACTTCTCTTGATTTTATTCCTACAAGACGGTCTTCCACCAAATCAGTACGCCCTATACCACAGGAAGCACCAATTGTGTTGAGCCTCTCAATCAACTCGACAAATCCTAACCGCTTCCCATTCAACCCCACAGGTATACCTTTTAAAAATTTAATTGTAACTGTAACCTCTTTGTTTCTTACTTTATGAGGCGGTTTTATACTTACATAAGAATTGTCCGGAATAGCGCCTTGCAGATCTTCCAGCACTCCCCCTTCGATACTTATTCCCCATATATTCTTATCAATACTGTAGGGCTTCTCTTTAGTGGTTTTAATAGGTATTTTATGCTTCTTTGCATAAGCTATTTCATCGTTGCGGCTTTTAAGTTCCCACTCCCGCAGAGGCGCAATGATTTTCAGCTTAGGATTAAGAATCTTAATACTTACTTCAAACCTTACCTGATCATTGCCTTTAGCCGTACAACCATGAGCAACGAAACTAGCACCTTCTTTCGCCGCCACCTCAACAAGATACTTGGCAATCAAAGGCCTTCCTAAGGCTGTACTTAAAAGATACTTACCTTCATAACAAGCACTGGCCTTTAAAGCAGGAAGGATATAATCATAAGCGAATTCTTTTCTTAAGTCTTTAATGTAAATCTTACTCGCTCCACTTGCTAAGGCACGTTTTTCTAAATCGGAAGGAGAAAACTCACTCCCTAAATTGGCAGAAAAACATATAACCTCAAACCCTTTGTTTTTAAGCCAAGGTATACAACAAGAAGTATCTAATCCTCCTGAATATGCCAAAACTACCTTTTTCATAATGCTACCTTTCCTTTTAAGGTATAAAGAAGTATTGCTTTAGCACTGTAAAGGCGGTTCTGAGCTTGTTTGAACACAACCGAATTTTTACCATCTATTACACTATCAGTAATCTCTTCTCCACGATGCGCTGGAAGACAATGCATAACAACACAACTTTTTTTTGCCATCTTTAGAATTCTATCATCAATTCTAAATCTTTTAAAAACTTTTTTTCTTTTTGTCATTTCTTTTTCTTTACCCATGGAAGCCCATACATCAGTATATAAAACATCGGCTAAAAGAGCAGCCCTCTTAGGATCACTAAGTATGGTTATCTTTGCATTAGACTCTTTGGCAATCTGTGTTGCCTCTTGAAGTACCTTTTTGTCCGGTGTATACCCTTTAGGTGTAGCAATAAAAATGGTCCCCCCTAGAATAGAAAAAGCATAAATTAGAGAATGGCACACATTATTGCCATCACCAATATAAACAAATTTTATCTTCTTAACATCCTTCTTCAATTCATAAAGTGTGAGCAAGTCGCCAAGAACCTGTGAAGGGTGTAAGAGGTCACTTAAAGCATTTATCACAGCAAGGGTTCTCACCTTAACAAACTCCTCAATTATACTGTGGGAGAAAGTACGCAAAACAATACCATTAAGATAACCCGCCAAGGTCCTTGCAGCATCAGAAACTTTTTCTCTCTGTCCTAGCTTAACCTCCTCTGGCGAATAGTAGACTACCCTTGCTCCCATCTGCATTGCTCCTACATAGAAAGAGGTTTTTGTCCTTAA
>CAYVYZ010000078.1:0-5839 GCA_964455875.1 uncultured Planctomycetia bacterium
ACAAAACATCGTGATTGCCGTTATGATGATGGTTTCTGGAACAGTCCCAATGTCAGATTGGAAAATATCGGTAAGTTAGGGATTATATGGATGAAATTAACTCTTTTTTGTTTGAAAATTTCCCTTTTTTTAAAGAAAGGTTGGCAGCTGCGTAAGTTTGTATTTCTTAAAGACATTATACGATATATGATGGGCAAGAATAGAGTTCTTCCTTTTTCGAATCCTTATGCTGTGAATGAGCTATATCAAAATACAGTACTGAAGTATTTTCTGGAAGATAAAAGAAAACAGATGGCCGTTGATTATAAAAAAAATAATTATGCGTGTTCTTTTTGTTAATCATAACGTTACATTATGGATTAACGTTGGACTTACCTATGTAATGAGTTCAGTTGCTCGAAAGCATGAAGTGTTTGTGGCTGATATCATGAATCATAGGCGGAAATTTAGGGAGTATTTGAGTGAGAAAATAGTTTCATCCCGTGCTGATGTGGTAGCTTTTTCTGTTAACAGTTATACCGTTAAAGATGCACGGATTCTTTCAGGTTGGCTTAAACGAAAGTTTCATAATATTAAAATAGTGTTTGGTGGAGTTCACCCTACAATCATGCCGGAGGAAACTATATCTTTTCCTGAAGTAGATGCTATCTGTATTGGAGAAGGAGAAATACCTTTTTTGGAGTATCTTGATTATCTTGAGGGTGGTAATGTTCCTTGCAGTGTCAGCGGAATGTGGTTTAAGGATGACAATGACAGAGTCGTTCGCAATCCGCTTCGTCCGTTTTCCGATGATATAGATAGCTTCCCATGGCCTGATTGGGAATTATGGGACATCGATTCTTATATGAACGAAGGAGAAATATTTCCCGGGACCTTGAGAGTTTTAACATCCCGAGGGTGTCCTTATAATTGTTCTTTTTGTACTAATCCTCTCTGGCGGAAGTATATTCCTGGTAGTTATTATCGCTTAAGAGACCCTATTAATATTGTTAATGAGATTGAATATAATTTTAATAAGTATAAAGACAGAGGTTTTGAATACCTTATGATTAGCGATTCTATTTTCGCTCTTAATAGAGAACATACTTATAAATTTTGCAGAATTTACAAAGAGAGGGGCCTGGCAGATAAACTTCCCTGGGCAGCTCAGATTCGATGTGGCACAATAGATAATGCGCTTGCAGGCGTTATGAAAGAAGCGGGATGTTATAGGATTGCGTTAGGTATTGAGTCCGGTAACGATTACATGAGGAATAATGTTTATAAAAAGGGTCTTACTAAAGAGCAGATACGCGATACTGTTGAAGTTTTACGTAAGGCAGGTATTTTAGTAAGGGCATGGATTATGGTTGGAGGTCCAGGAGAAGATAGATATATGTTCGATGAAACTCTAAGATTTGTTAAAAGTCTAAATATGAGTATATCCGACTTGATCATAATTAGATATGTGCCTTTGCCAAGAACGGAACTCGCAGAGTCTATCTATCCGGCAGATAAAATAAAAGTCCGCTCCTTATTTTCTTATCATAACCTGGATACTATCAAGTCGAAGGTACCACGTTATTATTATTGGAAACTACGCATTCTAAAAGTTTATTCTTTCATAAAAGAAGGGTTGTGTTTAAGGGGCGTTTCGTTCTTTTTAGACGTCGTAAAGGAGCTTTATAAAAAAGGTAGAAACAAGTTTATACCCCTTATTTATTTATGCAGTGAACAGAGGATTGTAAACTGGACTATTGTTAAATATAAACTGAAGAAATTACGCAAGGCTAATGGTGTATTTCTTAAGCCCGTTAAAGATGGATGAAATATTAGAATATAATTTTATTGATGTATGAATATAAGCCATGCAGGTTAAAACAAAATTAGTATTCTTCCCTCTTCTTTTTTCGTATCCTCCTTTTAAAATTATGCCTTCGTGGCTTCCTTACGGTCCGGCTGTAATAGTAAGTTTCTTAAGAAAACATAATTGCAATGTTGTTCTGGAAGATCTTTACTATAAGATACAGAAAAACAATGCAAAATACCGGCTGTTTCCTTCCAAGAAAATAAATTTATGGTTATTGCTTTATGAAGATAAGCTTTTATCTTATCTCGAAGGTAAGGAGGCAAAAGTAGACTCTTTTGCTGAGAGAATAACAAACATCGCATTTCGTGATGATTTTAATCTGGTTGGCTTCTCTGTTATCACCTATATGGATTTTGTTTTTTCTTTAGTCTTGACTAAGAAAATAAAAACGCAAAAGAGTATAATAGTAGTTTTAGGGGGTCCTTTTATAACAAAATATAAAGAGGATCTTTTTAAAAGATTTAGTTTCTTGCATAGAGTTAATGTGGATTATATGATTTCCGGCGAAGGGCAAATACCTATGCTTAGGTTGATAAAATACTTAGAGGGGGCAGATGAGATAAATAATGTTCCAGGGCTTATATATAAAGATAAAGGGTTAATAAAAAGTAATCCTTACGTATATTTTCCGTTTAATGATGTTCCTGTTCCGGACTTCTCTGATTTGGATTTAGATTTCTATAGGATGTCGTTAGAAGAAGGCAGAGATGAAATCTTGATATTACCCTACCAGGTAACAAGAGGGTGTATATTTAATTGTACTTTCTGTGGTGGGCGCAGAATATTGAGTAAGTCATATGAGACTAAAAGTTACGAAAAGATAATTAATGACATAAAATATATGAAAAATAAATATAAAAGCAGTCATTTCTTGTTTCGTGACGACAGCATTAATTGTTCCTATGATTTTCTGGACGGATTATGCGAGAAATTTATAGAAAATAAGCTGGATATAAAATGGATTACGAATGGCATAAGACCTGATAATTTAGACCGCAGGATCTTGAGAAAAATGAAAAAGGCAGGTTGCTATATTATGAATTTTGGGATAGAGTCGGGGAGCAATAGAATCTTAAAAATGATGGGGAAGAATTTTACCATTGATGAAACAGAAAGGGTATTAAAAAATAGCTACAGAGAGGGGTTAAAAAACTGTGTTAATATAATGGTGGGGTATCCTTATGAGAAAGAGGATGATATAAGAATGACAGTAGATTTTATTAGAAACAACGCTTCTTATATAAACAAGATTAATTTTGTTGCGCGTTTACAAGTGCAATATGGTAGTGCTCTTTATGAACATCCAGATAGGTTTGGGATAAAGCTTTTTGATAATGCCTGTGGTTATGGTTATAGAATGGGGGTAAGGTACTATCCTTTTGATGAAGTGAGTGGATTGAAATGGAGTCAAAAGAAAAAGCAGACAGATAAGTTTAGAAGAATAATTATGCAGGCAGAATTTAAATATATTATAATGAAAAAATATAAATTCATTATGCCTTTTATGGCTGTTATATACTTTTTCTTCAGAGATCATTATATCTTCTCAGGGAGATTGCTTATTAAACTGTTTTATAGAGTTGTTCGCCTTCTAGCTAAGGAGTGATTCGAGTCGTTGAGAGATTATCTTTCTATACGTAACGGATAAAGGATTATGCAGATTATTTATTTAGGGTGCGATGTATAGGTGGATCTAATTAGACTGTGTATGTTATGTTGAGAGAAGGTATTAATAATATTGTAAGGGGGTATCTATCATGGATGGAGTAAGTAATCAGATTACAAAGGCCCATAGAGCATTTGATGTATGGAGTAGATTTCCTTTAAAGAGGAGAATAGGTTATCTTGATTCTCTTAAGTCATTGATATACAAGGAGAGAAAAGAAATAGCAAAGCTTTTGGTTCAAGACAGTGCACGTGTTCAGTTTTCTGCGGAGGGATTAGTCTTCGAAGTCTTGAATATATTTTCTATAGCGAAGGTAGCAAAGAGGATTATCAAGAGCAGAAAAGCTATAAACCTTGGTAAATTATTTCATCGAGATAAAAAATGCTATGTGGTCTATGAGCCTATTGGAATTATTGCGATAATTTCTCCTGCAAATTCACCATTTTTTGAGTCCTTTCAGCAGATAATTCAGGCTGTTGTTATGGGAAATGTAGTGGTTGTAAAGCCTTCCGAACAATCTCCTTTGGTGTCTAAAAAGATAGAAGACTTGATTCGAGCATCAGATATGCCGGATGGCGTTATAAATATTATTCATGGCGGGCCTGAGATAGGAGAAGAGATAGTTCGTTCTCAGCTTATCGATAAGGTTGTATTGTTCGGAAGGCACTCAACTGGTTTAAGAGTGGCTACCCTTAGTTCTGGCACAGTAAAGCCTTTTGTATTGGGGCTGGGAGGAAATGAGGCAGCAATTGTTCTTGAGGATTGCTATTTATCGAGAACGGTCGAAGGATTGGTGTATGGAGCATTTTGTAATTCCGGCCAGACATGTTCTTGTATCCGCAGGGTTATTGCGTTGAGAGGAGTAGCTGATGAATTATTGGATAAGTTAAAGACAAGGACAGAAAGGCTTAATATTGGAGTATTGGGAGATGTAAATAATGAGATAGGCATGGTTAAAAGGAAAGAAGATGCTAAATTGTTGCTTTCTGCTGTGGATGAAGCCAAACGCGAGGGGGCAAAAGTTGTGACAGGAGGAATTTACGAGAGCGATATTAACCGTATTTCTCCTATTATTATTACAAATCTCAACCCTCAAATGAAAATTATGCAGGAAGAGTTTATGGGACCATATATGTGTTTTTCTGTTGTGGATAATATGGAAGATGCAATTGCGTTGGCGAATAACACAAAATATGGACTATCCGCGAGTATATGGACATCCAATTTTAAAAAGGCAGAAAGAATAGCAAGGCAACTTAACGTGGGCACTGTGTGGATTAATGATAGCCAATTTTATCATTATCTTCTTCCTTATGGTGGGATAAAGCAAAGCGGTTTCGGGAAAACATCTGGCCGTGAGGGGCTTCTTGAGTATGTTAATAAGAAGCTTATATGTGTAGATAAAACTTCTAAAAGTAGTTTCTATTGGTTTCCATACAGTAGGAAGAAACTGAGCATTATGCGCAGTATGCTCTCTTTAAAACATAGTCCAAACAAATTGGATAGAATAAAATACTTTCTTAATTTATTTTTTAGTAATAACAAATGAAGAGTGTAGGAAGCAATACTCTAGTAGATATATGGGATAGGGTAGGTATTAAGATGCGTTCCTGCCCTTATTATATAGGCAATACTTTAGCAAGATATAAACAGAGAGAATTTTTTCGTATCTTGGATAAATGGACAAAAGAAAAGGTGGATTACGCTCTTAAAACTGATAGTTTTGAAGAAGCCTTTGGTGAGGATGAAATTACCGGATGGCTTAGTGAGCACAGCAATGATGTTGTAAATTTAGATATTTCTTATGAAATATTAAAACAGGCGAGGTTGAAGCCGCGATATAATAATAGATTTAAAGGGGCAGTTACTGATATTATCTCTATGCCTTTTAAGGATTCTGTTTTTGATTTGATATTTTCTTCATCTACCTATGGTTATTTAAGTAATGTAAAAGATGGGTTAAAAGAGGTATACCGCATATTAAACCCCGGCGGTACTCTGATTATATCAATAAATAATAGGTATGGATTATTGTTCAGGGTAATGACTTATATTTTTGTTCGTTTTAATAGAATCCCATTTTCCCTAAGTACCCCTTATGCTGCTTGCGATTTCATAAGATTACTTAACGAAGTGGGGTTTAAAGTAACTAGGCATGAATATATTGTTCATATACTTCCCTTTGTAAATTCTATAATTTCTTTTATTGAGAGCACCAACTCTAAGTTCTTAACATTCTTTTTGAAAGCATTGATGATATTGATAGACAAATACAGTGTTTCAAGAAATATTTTTAAATATTTCACTGGATGGTTTATCGTATT
>CAYVYZ010000079.1:0-5690 GCA_964455875.1 uncultured Planctomycetia bacterium
ATCAAGGATCTAGGATCGAGAAGCAAATGATTTAGATACTTGATACTAGATCCTAGATAATAGATGCTGGATACTAGATACCAGATAAAAATACTAAGAGCTATGAACAAAGAGCTGTGGACTCTCGATGCGGACTATAAACCGTATCTTAGTTTATAGGCAAGAAGGAGGTCTTTATGAGCTTTAAAGAAATTTTAGAGGCAATGATTGAATATAATGCTTCTGATATATTTATACGCGCCGGCAGTCCCTTAAGAGGTAGGGTATATACAGAAGTAAAGGAAATAGGCGAGAAGGTATTTAGTGTAGAGGATGTAGAAAGTGTAGTATCAGAAATGATTGGCGAGGAAAGCCGTCAGTTGCTTAAGAAAAACAAAAGCTGTGAGTTTGCGACTTGGCATGAGAAACGTTGGAGATTTCGTGTAGGGATATTCTATCAGCGCAATACCGTTGCAGCAGTAATAAGAAAGATTGATTTAAATATACCTACCTTTTCAGAACTTAACCTTCCTGAGAAAGTCTTAGAGAAATTCTGTAATGAACGGCGGGGCCTTATTCTTCTTACAGGTATAACAGGCAGTGGTAAATCTACTACCATTGCTTCTATGATAGAATACATTAATAAAAATTTTGGTAGACACATTCTTACCATTGAAGAACCTATAGAATTTACTTTTTTCGACAAGAAGTCTCTTATAAACCAACGTGAAATAGGCAAAGATGTTGCTTCTTACGAAGATGCCTTAAGGCAATTTGCCCTTCATTCTCCTGACGTTATCTATATAGGAAACATTCGCGACTATCAAACTTGTAAAGCAGCTTTGACAGCGGCAGAAACAGGCGTACTTGTCTTATCTACCCTTCATACTGTAAATGCTGCTTCCACGGTGGAAAGAATTGTTAATTTTTTTCCACCTCACCAGCACGGTTTAGTACTTACTCAGCTTTCATATCTTCTTAAGGGGGTTATTTCTCAAAGATTAATACCAAGGATTGATACAGAAGGGGTAATACCTGCTTATGAGGTTATGACTTTAAGCCCCACTATTTCCCGCTTGCTAAGAGAAAACAAAAGTTGGGAGATTCCCCGTTATATTGCCAGTGGGGATATTTATGGCATGAAGAGTTTTAACCAGTGTCTCATAGAGCTTGTAGAGACAAGAAGAATTTCTTCTAAGTCAGCACTGGATAATTCCGATAAGAAAGAAGAGCTGGAGATGCAGCTTCGCAATAAAGGATTGTTGTAATGAAAGATGAGTTAGCAAGAAAATTAGATTTGATAGAGGGGTCTTTAAAAGAGTTGCATGGTATCTTAGAAATTGATGAAAAAAAGAGAGAGATAGAATCACTTCAGATTAAGATGTCCGATGCTTCTTTTTGGAATAACCAGAAGGAGGCAAATACGAAGATTGAGAGATTAAAGAGTTTAAAAGATGATGTGGATACATGGGATTATTTAAGGAAGAAAACCGAGGATTTAAGAGAACTTGTTGCTTTGTCTGAGGATGATTATGGTAGTGAGCTCGAGAAAGAGTACAGAGAGTTAAATGATGAGTTTGAAAGGTTTAAGTTGAGAATTCTTCTTAAGGATAAGTTTGATGAAGCCAGTGCAATCTTAGAGATTAATTCTGGAGCAGGAGGGACAGAGGCCTGTGACTGGGTAGGGATGCTTTTTAGGATGTATGCACGGTGGGCAGAAGAGAAAAGGTACAAAGTTAAGGTTGTCAATGAAGTAAGAGGCGAGGAGGCAGGTTTTAAGAATATTACCTTTATTATTGAAGGGAAGTATGCCTATGGATACCTTAAGTCAGAAAGAGGCGTCCACAGACTTGTGAGAATTTCCCCTTTTGATGCTAACAAAAGACGCCATACTTCTTTTGCTTCTGTGGCTGTATATCCTCAGATTAAGGATGATTCTTCTTTAGAGATAAAACCTGAGGATATAAAAATAGAGACTTTCAGGGCAGGAGGGCACGGCGGTCAGCATGTAAATGTTACTGATTCGGCCGTAAGAATAACTCATCTTCCTACAGGTATAGTTGTTAGTTGTCAGAACGAACGCTCTCAGTACCAGAATAAACAGGCAGCTTTAAGCGTACTTAAGGCGAAGTTGTATGAGTTTAACCGAAGACAGCGGCAGAAGGAACTGGATAACCTTTCAGGCGAGAAGATGCGTATAGAATGGGGTTCACAGATTCGTTCTTATGTATTATGTCCCTACCTATTGGTTAAAGATCACCGTACCAATATTGAGAATCACAATGCGTATGAAGTACTGGATGGGAACATAGATGAGTTTATAATAGGATTCCTTAAAAGTAGCCTTAAAAAGAGTTAAATATGTTTAAAAAAATACTTATTAAAAGATATCAGACAAAAATAAGCAATCTTTCTCCCAAAGTGAGTGTTAATCTTAATCTTGAGATGCCCACACCTTCCATGCGAGAAGTTACACAAATCTGTAAGATTGTAAGCAAAGTGAATTCTTTTGAAAACGAGCTTATAAACAAACCAGACAGTTTTTTTAAAGAGAAGACTTATGAGTTTAAAAAGCTGATTAATAATAAAACAAAAGATTTAAACGAGGAAGAGAGTTTAATTGTCATAGAAGAGACTTTAGACGAAATTCTGCCTTTCTATTTTGCTATGGTGAGGGAAGCAGCAAGACGTACAGTAAGAATGCGTCATTTTGATGTTCAGATAGTAGGTGGTTATGTTCTGCATAAAAATAAGATTGCTGAGATGGCTACAGGAGAGGGAAAAACTCTTGTAGCAACTCTTGCGGCAAGCCTTAATGCCTTAACAAGTAGAGGTGTTCATATCGTCACCGTAAATGACTACTTGGCACGCAGAGACTGGGAATGGATGGGCCCTATATACAGGTTTCTTGGCTTAAGTTGTGGCGTTATTCAGAATGATATGGATATACATAGCCGCAAGCAAGCCTACAGTTGCGATATTACCTATGGGACTAACAATGAGTTTGGCTTTGACTACTTAAGGGATAATATGGCTACGAGTTTAGAAGGAATGGTGCAGCGTGAACATTTCTATGCTATTGTTGATGAGGTAGATTCTATTCTCATTGATGAAGCGCGCACTCCTCTTATCATTTCTGGACCTGCAGAGATTTCCGTAGAGAAGTATTATAAAGCTGATAGAGTGGCCCGCCAGCTCAATGTTAAATATGTTATTTCTGCCCATGATACGAAAGATGGACAGGTAGCGGTAAAGAACCTTGATGGTAGTGAAGTTAGAATGGAAAAAGAGGAATTTGAGGGTAATTATGATGCTATTGTTGAGGAGAAGAATCATAACGCTTACCTCACCCATAAAGGGGAGGAACGTTGTGAAGGGTTGTTGGGCATAAGAAGTGTTTCAGAGGATACACCTGATGAGTATTCTAACTATTGGCTTCATTATATTACCAATGCTTTAAAAAGTCATTATCTGTTTAAGAGAGACAAGGATTATATTGTAAAGGATGGCCGGGTAATTATAGTTGATGAGTTTACAGGACGTCTTATGCCCGGCCGGCGTTGGTCAGATGGTATACATCAAGCCATTGAAGCAAAAGAGCACTTAAATATTCAGCAAGAATCACAAACGTTAGCAACAATTACCTTGCAGAATTATTTTAGAATGTATAAAAAGCTGGCAGGTATGACGGGAACTGCCTATACAGAGGCAAGTGAGTTTCACCATATCTACAAGTTAGATGTTGTTACTATCCCTACTAACAGACCACTGGCAAGAAAATCATTTCCTGACAGGATATATAAGACAAAGAAAATAAAATTCCAATCTATAATTGCAGAAATTCAAGAAATGTATAATATAAAGAGGCCTGTCCTTGTGGGTACTACTTCTATCGAAGATTCTGAGGAACTTTCCTTTATGTTGAAAAAGAAGGCCATACCCCATAATGTTTTAAATGCCAAATATCACGAGAGGGAAGCCTATATTGTTGCTCAAGCAGGAAGGCTGGGCCAGGTAACAATTGCGACTAATATGGCAGGTAGAGGGACGGATATAATTCTGGGAGGAAATATCGAATATTTTGTTAAAGAAGTTCTCTTAAGAAATAAAATTTTTCCCGAAGACGAACGCTACCAAGACGAGTTTAATAAGGTATACGAGAAATACAAGAGTAAGTTTGAAGAAGAACACAGAAAAGTTGTGGAACTGGGAGGGTTACATGTTATTGGAGCCCAGCGTCACGAAGCAAGGCGCATTGATAACCAACTTAAGGGACGCGCAGGCAGACAAGGCGACCCCGGTTCTTCAAGATTCTACATCTCTTTAGAAGACGACTTAATGAGACTTTTTGGTTCAGAACGCATTTATTTTTTATTGGATAAGTTTGGTTTTCCTGAGGATGAACCTATAGAGCACCCTTTAATTACCCGTTCCATTGAAGTAGCCCAGAAGCGAGTTGAGGCATATAATTTTGAGGTAAGAAAAGACCTTTTGAAATTTGATGATGTTATGAACCGTCAACGGGAGACAATATATAGACAGCGCAGGGAAATATTAGAGAATGAAAACATCAAAGAAGATATTATGTCAATGATGGATGATGTTGTTGATAGGAATGTTAGTGTTTATGTGACAGAGGAGTATAATCTGGAAGCACTTAAACATTGGCTTAAGGTTAAATTTGATGTTGACATTGACATTAAGGAGTTAGAGGAGATAGATGTTAAAGAGATCGGCTCTTTTATAAAGAGGAGGCTAAGGCAGGTTTATGAAGAGAAAGAGGCTTCTTCTGATAAAGAAGAAAGAAGAGCTATTGAGAAATTCATCGCTTTAAGTGTTATTGATACACGTTGGAAGGAACATCTTTTGGTTATGGATACTCTTAAAGAAGGCATATATTTACGGGGACACGCTAATGTTGACCCTCTGGTGGAGTATCAGAAAGAGTCTTTTTTTGCCTTTAGCGACATGATTGATTCTATAAAAGAACAGATAACAGAGCTTGTGTTTAAGGCAAGAATATCCCCTCAGAAGGAGATAAAAACAGTTTTTTCTACCACGCCCAAGAACTTTGTTCATTCCGAATATTCCTCTCTGAAATCTTCCAAAGACGAAAGTAAGCCTACCTCGCCTGTAGTAAAAACAGAAAAGAAGAAGGTAGGAAGAAACGACCCTTGTCCTTGTGGAAGTGGGAAAAAATATAAAAAGTGCTGTGGAAGGTGATAATAGCGGATAGCGATTAGGGATTAGCGTATAGCGAATAGCGGTTAGCGGATAGTTAAAGTCACAATGTCACCATGACACAAAGTCACCCGTACGAAGGAGTGTAATCATAAGATGATTGAAAATAGAGGATAGCGAATAGAAATATGCTCACTACGTTCGCGAAATTAGAAGAGATTCAGGAGAAGAAATTCATAGAAATTTGCTCCCGAAGGGAGCATATTTCGTTCGCGCAGCGAACATATTTCACTTGCGAAGCAAGTATATTTTACACCCCAAGGGTGTATATTTCGCCCGAAGGGCAAATTTCTGTGATAATCTGTTCTTCATCTGCGCTAATCTGTGTATAAACGTGTGACTTGGTGACCTTGTGACTTGGTGACTTTTATGTTAGGGTAGAGGGTGTAGGAATATCGAGAATCGATAATCAAGAATCGAGGATCAAAAACAAATAGATACTAGATACTCGATACTGGATACTGGATAAA
>CAYVYZ010000080.1:0-5507 GCA_964455875.1 uncultured Planctomycetia bacterium
ACATTTATTGTTAGCCAGACAATATTATGGGGAAAAGTTTGATTTTAAAATATTTTTGAAACATTTTATGTGTGGGTATATACATGGAATTCTACCTTATTTAACACATTCGGATGGTGAATATGTGATAAGTACTCTTATGAACGTAAATAATTACAAACAACTAATATCTTTATTTGATTTTATAGAAAATAAGTTGTAGGGAGAAAAAATGTGAATATAATAGTATGTTGTTTCCCCTTAGCAGATAGACAAGGATTTGTTATAAGTGTTACCGTTTAAGAATAGAAGTAACGGTTTAGTATCAAATATTAATTCATATGCAATGGGGATGCATAATATCCACGGCAGTGTTTATTCGTCATTGTCGAAGGCAGGATTGAATTATGAAGATTGTTAAAATAGACTACAATAATCCGGACCACGAAGCTATAAGAATGGTAGCTAAAGCCATAGATGAGGGGAAAATAGCTGTTGTCCCCGGAGATGCAGTTTATACTATCGTCGCGGATGCTTTTAATATAGAAGCTGTCCAGAAAGCTGTTAAGATTAAGAAAAGAAATAAAGCCAAACCGTTTAATCTGGGGCTTTATTGTTTGGACGATATTGCCAAATACGGACGGTACAACTCCTTAATAGAAGAAATTGTTAAGAAATTTCCTAAAGAACCGTTTACTTTTGTTGTTCCGCGTAAAGAGACTGTTCCAAACTTTCTGAACCCCGGACATAAAACATTGGGATTTAGAATCCCCTTTAATAAAGTAACTTCAACGCTTTCAAAGCTTCATCGAAGTCCTATAATTGGGACAAGCGCCAATGTCTCTGAGTTGAAGAATACTTATTCTGTTGAAGAGTTATTGGGGTATTTTAATAAAGTCTTTGGCCAGGAGATAATGCCGGAGATTGTATTGGACGCGGGGAAACTGCCGTATCGTCGTCCTTCAACGGTGATTGAATTGTTTGATGAAAAAGTGGAGATTATCAGAGAAGGTGAAATTGACACTAGCTTTTTGTACAAAGCGATAATGAGGTTGGTAAAAGATTTTAAGAATAAACTTAACGAGAAGAAACCATGAAGGTCTTAGGGATCGATTCAATTTTACACAGCATATGTGCAGCAGTAACAGAGGGTAATAATGTTTTATCTAATGAAATAAGGTCAATTTCAATGTCTTTGGCAAACCAATCATTGTTAAGCCTAACTAAATTTCATATTAAAGAAGTAGGAGAAGTCATTAATACAGCATTAGAGAAAGCCTCTATTCATACAGACGATATATCATTGATTGCGGTAAATAACTTAGGCAGTCTTCTTTCAAATGTGATTATTGGGTTGGCTGCTGCAAATACATTATCTGCTGTAAAGAACATTCCTATTATTAGTGTTACTCATCAGGAAGGTCATATCTTTTCTAACTGGATTGAGAGGAATCCTGCGGATTTCGCTTTTCCTGTATTAGTATTTAGTGCCTCTGGCGGACATAGTTTAACTGTATTGATAAGCGAAGATAACTTGAAGTTTCATACAATTTCCAGCTTTAGAGGCATTAAGAAAAGTTCAAAATCATTAACAGAGTTTGTCGGTATTGGTTTTCTCTTTAGTCAGATTGTATTAATGCTGGGTTTATCTGAGATGAAGGATGAGAGGATGAGTGATGGAAGATTCATTGAGGAGCTAGCAAAAAAAGGCAGCGCGGACGAAGTTATTCTTATTTCTAGAAAACGGGGGGATTGTTATTCTTTAGAGTTGAGCTTAAACAGGTTAATGAGAAATATTTATAGAGTAGTAAGAAAGCAAAGGAGATGGCGCAGGAGGCTGCCGGAGAAGTTTATTGTTAATATTGCGGCGAGTTTTCAAAAGTCGTTGGCAGAGATAATAGCCGACTATTTATGCTGGTTGGTCCAAAAGCATAAAGCTAAAGAAATACACTTGGCCGGAGGGATATCTGCCAATGATGTTATTAGAAATGAAATTGCTGCCAGAGCCGAAAAAGAAGGTATAACCGTCCGGTATCCTGTAAGAAAGTCATATTGTACTGATAACGCGGCTATGATTGCTGTTACGGGATATTATAAGTTTATGCGGGAGCCTGAAAAATATATAAAACAGAGGTATTTAGGTGTAGTGTCCGACTTGGTCCTGGAGCAAGTGGCCGTAGACCAATTTATAAAAAAGTATAGAATCCTGAATTAGAATTTTATGTTTCCCGGACTTGACGGTAAAAAGGTGATTTATCTTAATGACCGTCATGAAGAGAAAGATACAGAGAAAGAAAACAGGGAGAGGCTTTATGATAAAAGGATTCTGCCTTTGCTGGATAAGAATGACTTGGCAATTTTTGGGGACAAGATAGATGCTGTTCTTTGGGATTATTATAGGAATTTAAATCTGGCTAGGGTTAAAGAGACTAACATTTTTTATCTCCAGAATTATTCTAGATATCCTTCATTAACCAAAGCTGCCCTTAATGATTGTTTAATAATCAAAGAAATATTAAAAAGGAGACCAGACGTACTTGTTCCTTACATCGTTAGCAAGGATACCCATCTTTTTGCTAATAAAATTAAAACCCGTCTTTTAGCTGACTACAAAACAGTGGAAACTGTTAACAACAAAGCAAACTATCGTCGGATTCTCAAGAAGCTCGGTTTCCCAATTATTCCTGGATTGAAAGCGAATAATCTTAGAGATGCAATAACGTATTTTAATTATTTGAGGAATCAAGGGTTTAAGAAAGTAGTAATCAAGAAAGAAAGGTCGGCCGCTGGATTCGGAGTTTTTATTATTAAGACAGAAAAAGAATTGGAGCAACGATTTGGCGAACATTTTGCAGGAGAGAAGTGTTTTATACTTGAGGGGTTTATCGAGAAGGTTAAGATTTATCCTAACTTGCAGTATTGGATAGGCCCAAGAGAGGTTAAGTTTGTTGTATTATCAGACCAGATGTTTAACAAAGGAGAGGTGTCGTCGGAAGGCAACGCATACCCTTCATTAGTTGTGAAAACGCCACATGTTTGGGAAAGAATCAAGAAATTTTCTTATAAACTTTGCCACTACTTGCAGAGTAAAAAATATCGTGGGATAATTGGGATAGATTTCTTAATAACAGAAAGCGGCTATGCGTATTCTACAGAAGTTAACTGCCGTTTTAATTATAGTACGTTTCCGGCATTGGTAATTAGAAAGTTATTCGGCCAGAATGTAAATTTGGCATGGAAAACATTTACGGTTAGAGGATGTGCGGTATCTTTTGAGAAACTGTTAAGGTCTGCAAAGAGTATTTTTATTACCAGGAGGAGAAAGTTTGGTATATTTCCTATAGATATAGGTATTTTGGAATCAAGGGGAGAAGGACAATTTATGGCAGTAGCTTCAAATTCACAGGAAGTTGATGATTATAAAAACAAATTAATACAGGTCTATGAAAGTTTACATTGAAGGGAAATGCAATAACAATTGTCTTTTTTGTAAGGTTCCGAAAACGAAGCAGTCTTCTCCAGAGGAGGTTAAACAACAAATTAAATGTTTCGATTTAGCTAAGGATAAGAGGATTGTTTTTACTGGTTCCGAACTTACTATTCGGCAGGATGCCCTTGTTTTGTTGCGTATTGCGAAAGAAACAAAAGCAGAAATTGTGCAGTTAAACACAAACGGCCGCATGTTTGCTAATGCTGAATTTACAAGAAAGATTCTGTCTGCCGGCGCTAATTATTTTAAGATTTCTATACATGGTCACAGTGCTGCTTTACATGATAGAATTACACAAGCTCGCGGTAGTTTTAACCAGACAATAAGAGGCATTAAAAACCTGATAAAATTTGGTCAAAGAGATAATATTGTACTTTCTATAGTTGTTAATAGATTAAATTATAAATATTTGGGCAGAGTTTTAAGATTAGCGAAGAGATTTAGGATAAAGAAGGTCCAGCTGAATGCCGTCAATACATTCAATCGAGAATTGTTGGTGCCGTTAGAGGAAGTTGCTGAACAAGTGCTAATTATGCGTTATTGGTATTCTTTTGATTTTTTTATCAAGACAGTTGGTATTCCTTATTGCTTGATTTTCTCTCCTGAAAGTTTATTCCTCAGAGGTATAAACAAAAAAGGTTACGTTTTCTTGGAAGAATGCAGGAAATGTAAATATAACAAGATTTGTCCTGGCGTATTAAAAGAATACACGGCAGAAGGTTATAGACCTAATATTAAGGCTATCCCTGATTTGCCTGTTGAGGTGATGATTGAAGTAGAATCACGGTGCAATTTTAATTGTGAGTTTTGTTTTAACAGGGTAAGCTTTGCTTCGAGAGGTTTCGGCAATCAAAAGATGGATACCGAATATATAAAGAAAATTATTGACAGTATTAAGAAAGCTAATGTTTCTACAGTTAGATTCACGGGTGGAGAACCTATGCTTAGAGAAGATTTTTTTGAGCTTATCAAGTATGCCAAATCAAAGGGGCTCAAAGTTCGTTTAAATACTAATGGTTCTTTAATTGAAAGTTATAGTATGGTTAAGGAAATGGTTAAATATCTGGATTATGTCCTTTTTGCTATGCATGCGTATAGAGCAGAAGATGATGAGAGAATAACTGGTTTTAAAGGCTCTTTTGAGAAAAAGATTAGGGCAATGCAATGGTTTAAGAAAGCAGGAATAGGAATATTAAGAGTTAATACAATTGCATTTTTAGAAAATATTAAAAATCTAGAAAAGTTTTATAAGTTGTTTAGGAAATTAAAAGTTGACCGCTGGGCAGTAAATAGAATTATTCCTATTTTAGAGAATGATAGTTCTTGGGGGCGAAAAGAGGCTTCTTTGCTTATTGAAAAACTCTCAGCGATTAAGAAGGATAGCATGAGAAGAAAAAGCCAGATGTGGATTCATATTGTTAATGGTATACCCTTTTGTGCTGGCGATCCGGTAATATTGGGTGCTATTTCGTCGGGGGGGAGGGCAGTTGACGGACACGAAAGGTTTGCTATCGACCCTCGTGGTTTCGCCAAGCCTATTTACTATATGGATGAAAATATCGGTAGTCCGTTAAATATATTAGAATGTTGGCATCACCCTCTTATGAAATCGATGAGGACTTACGAAATTCTACCTGAGGAATGCAAGAGTTGTTTCTTTTTAGACAGATGCAAAGGAGGGAACCGTTTTTGTGCGCTTATGAGTGGAGGGGCGTATTCTGCCCCTGACCCTTTGATGGACTATTCTAGAATTAAAAAGTATATATGGTGATTGTTAATTAATTATGTAGTTAGTTCTAAGGTTATGAAAAATCAGCTTAGAAAGAAATGTTTACTCTGTGATTATTTGTTTACTATAGAACGAGTAAGTTCTAATATAATATTCTCAACCACTGGTTTATTAATAAGAATTGGTTTACGTGGCCCTGGATATCCATACCAACCCACAGGATCATGTTTTGCATATGGGGGGCCGTCATTATCTCTATCATTATAAGCGGAGATATATACCTTATTAATTCCACTGGGAACATTTAGT
>CAYVYZ010000081.1:0-5499 GCA_964455875.1 uncultured Planctomycetia bacterium
CTTGTAGGTAGAGTGGTTGATGTAAGAAAAGATAATGTTATAGTAGACATATCACATAGCCATTATGGATATACTTTTCCTTTGAGGAGAAGAGAAATCATTGTAGCCAATAAGTGGCGTTGGCCTAAAAACAGGAAGTATAGAATATGGTCATCTACACTGGAGAAATTTGATATAATAACCAAGGGTCCAGTAGCTTTACCTTATATGTGTGCAGGGGATATAGTTGTACTATTTGATGTTGGTGCTTATTCTCTTCCGTTATCAAACCAATTTATCAAGCCACGATGTGGAGTATTTTTTATAACTAATGATGGTAGAGAGGTGTTAATAAGAGAAGCCGAGAGCCCTGAAGATGTGATTTATAAACAGAGGTTTATTATTAATGACTGAAGAGAATCTCTTTAAAAAATTCTATATAAACCAGCCTAAAGACTTTTATATTTCCCAAATGAAGACTAGAGGGCCACGGCATCTTTGGTTCAAGAAGAGGCAGTTTACTGCCCGCTGTCTTGTAGAGAAATATTGGAGCGGAGGGGTAGTATTAGATTTAGGTTGTGGAAATTGTGTGTGGAATGATGGTAGGTTCCCTACTGTTGGGGTGGATATATGTGAGAATATGCTTAAATATAACGCATCGTTCTTACCATCGTTTTATCCTTTAAAGTCTGATTTGTATAATCCTTTGCCGCTTAAAGATAATAGTGTCGATATGATTATTATAACAGAAGTTCTAGAACACTTTATAAACTATCAGTTTCTGATTAGAGAAATAAAAAGAGTGTTAAAAGAAGATGGTGTTGTGGTAGGATCGGTTCCTTACAGTAAGTTACCAGGGATATGGGGTTTTGTCTTCCCTTTGTGGTGTTTATACAAAGGTATTCGCGATAATGATAAATACTATCTCAATAAATGCGGTCATCGTACAAGTTTCAGCCCGGAAACGTTAAAGATAGCTTTTAAAGATTTTAATTTACTTGAGATAAGAACCATTGGATTACTTACAATATTCTTTGTAGCCAGAAAGAAAAGGAATGAATTTACTTAAATACATAAGATTAGCTACCGAAAAACCATCCTGTACACTACGTGGAGTACTTTCTTTAGTAGAAGCTCATATTTTTAATAAAAAAGTTCTTCGAGGGGTAGAATTAGCTATTACATATAAATGTCAAGCAAGATGTGATAAATGTTCCTGCCGCACTATGATTGATAATTCAAGAGCGGAGATGACAACTCAACAGGTACTTTATGTGTGTAAGCAAGTTACTAGAGCTGGCGCTATTTTGATTAATCTTACTGGAGGCGAACCTCTCTTAAGAGATGACATTGTGGATATAGTTAGAGAAATAAATAAAATGCCCGTTTTAATTTCCCTTACAACAAATGGTTTGTTGCTTGAAAGATATTTAGGAAAGTTAAGATGGGCGGGGTTGAATGTTCTTCAGATAAGCTTAAATAGTCCTTTTGAAGAAGAGCATGATGAGCAGATAGGTGTAGAGGGAAGTTATAGGAAGGTGTTGGCTGGTATAAAGGAGGCGAAAGCTTTGGGGATAGAGGTACTTATAAATACTGTTGTCACTAGAGAGATTTTGTATTCGGAGAGAATAACGGAATTGTTGAAATTAGTAAAGAAAAATAGATGTATTCTATCCTTAATTATTCCTGCTGCTGTAGGGGGGTGGAGTAATAAAGATGTTTCTCTGACCGAAGAAGATTATAAGCAAATTCAGAGGTTGTTAAAATATAACTTTGTTACAACCGATACAGAAAGTTGTTACAGAGGAGGTAGGTGTCCAGCGGGTACAGAAAAGGTGTATATAAGTCCCTATGGAGATTTATATCCTTGTCCTTTTATTCAGCATAGATACGGTAATGTGTTCGAAAGTAATTTTATTGAATTATGGAAAGGTTTACCTGGCGTAGGGTCTCATTACTGTTTAAATATTAAGAAGTAAAAATATGAGGGTATTGTTAATAAACCTTCCTTATTTTAGATTAATGGGAATTAAACATCGTTACTTTCCTCTGGGTTTAGGATACATAGCAGCAGTGTGTAGAAATGCTGGATATGTAGTAGGGATTTATAACATGGAGGGCGATAAATACGGATTAGCTTTTAAGCATACTTTACTTATGCAAGAACGAGTTGCTCGGTACAATTTGTTTGTCAAAGCACTCAACGACGATAGTAATTATATATGGAAGGAGCTAAGGAACGTTATACGTATGTTTTCACCCCAGGTTGTGGGGATGAGTATATGGAGTACAGTTTATCCTGTGGCAGAGAAAGTAGCGTCTATTATTAAAGAATGGGATAGAAATACTTATATCGTTACCGGAGGTATTCATCCTACTGTATGTGATGTAAGTGTTGCTGCAAATCCTCTTTTTGATTTTGTTGTTCGCGGAGAGGGAGAAGAAACGTTTCTGGAATTACTTGATTGTTTGAAGAAAGGGGAAAATAATTTTTCAACTATTAAGGGCCTTACTTATAAAGATAATGGGAGAATTGTAAAAACTCCCCCCAGAGAGTTAATTCGCGATATAGATTTTTTACCATTTCCTGCGAGGGATGCTTTATTACGCTCTTCTTTATACAATGAGAGGGACATTGGGTGTATTGTTAGCTCCCGAGGATGTCCCTATTCATGTAGTTTTTGCAGTTCTCATAGTCTGTGGGGCCGAGGAGTAAGGATGCGTAATATTTGTGAGGTATTTAAAGAAATGCGGCAGCTTTATAAAGAACGGCGAGTAACTTTCTTTACGTTTTTCGATGATACTTTTACTCTGGATAGAGAGCGTATATTGCAGCTCTGCGATTATATTATAAAGGAAAAGATGGATATCCGTTGGTTTGCTCATGGAAGGATAAATAACATAGATTCATTATACATCAGTAGACTTAAAGAAGCTGGATGCTTCGCAATGCAGTTTGGTGTTGAGTCAGGTAATCAGACGTTACTAAATAAACTCGATAAAGATATTAATCTAGATGATGTTATCACGGTAAGGGAGATTTTCAGAAGAGAAGGAATACTCTTCTGGGCGACGTTTCTTATTGGACATCCTGAGGAGACCGAAGGTAGCCTAATAGATACATATGAGTTTCTTAAGAGGCTTAATCCCGATATTGTAAATGTAAATGTTTTTATACCTTATCCGGGGTCAGAAAATTGGGAAAAGTTTTTTGAGAATGTGGATAAAGTAAAATGGGAATATCTTTCACCACAGAGCAATTATGTTAACTTTAGTAATATAAAAGAAGAAAGGTGGATATATTGGCGTAAAAAAATAGAGGCGCTTGCTGATAAGTATAACAGACGGACTCAGTATTCTTTAAAGACCCTTTTTAGATTGTATTCTCCAAAAATTATGAGGTTTTTGGAGAGAATATAAGGTTAGTTAATACCCATGTTAAATAGAATTTATAGGACAGGACTCCTTCTTTTATATTATATCAACAATAAATATCTGTGGCGTTTTGTAAGGTTTGTTATGGTAAGACGTTCTTTAAATCTGCTTATCCATATAGGCAATGAGTGTAATTATAATTGTCGCTATTGTTATGTGGACAAAAATCAAACCACTCTGAGAGACGAGATGTGGTTTTCCATAGTTGAAGATGCTAAGCGGATTGGTGTAAAAAAGGTGGGTATTCTTGGAGGGGAGCCTTTCTGTAAGCCAGAGCTACTTAAAGGGTTATTGGATAAGTTAAGACAGTTGAGATTAACACCTTATATTTATACCAACGGATCTCTTGTCACTGAGCAATGGTTAAGAAAACTTGTAAAGTATAAGCCGGTTATTGTTTATAAGTATGATTCTGATAACGACAATTATCAATCTATTACTTCTCAGAATAAGTATACACTTAGAGATATTGAGGAGAAGATAAAGTTAACACGTAATTATGGGCTTCGGGTTGTAACATTTACAGTTCTTGTGAAACAGAATATAGATAAGATTACAGAGATTTTTGAACGTTCTTTAAATCTTGGTGCTTTCCCTGCTTTTGAAAGATATTTACCAGTTCGTGATTCTTACACAAATAAATTATTTGACATATCCGATGAAGATTTTTATCAGGGCATGCAGAAATTACTACCTTACTTTAAGAATTTTAAAAAGGAATGGATATCTGCCGTTAAAATTATGGGACGAAGTTGCGGATGCTATGCAAATATATTATCTATATCCCCTTCTGGAGAAGTATTTGTATGTCCTTATCTTCCCGATAAAGCCTCTTTAGGTAATATTAAAGATAAGTCCCTTAAAGAGTTTTATGCACTCATGAGAGAAAAGACAAAAACGGAATATACTCTTCCTGCTAAGTGTAAAAGATGCAAGTATATTGATGAATGTGGAGGGGGATGTTTTACCTATTCGTTTTTAAAGACTGGCAAATATCTCCCTCATTGTAATAGGAGCACATCAGTTGGGTTTTGTGCATATTTTCTTGTTGATGTTTATGGAGATAGTTTAGTTTAAGTAAATATGAACGTAGGGTTTATTAACCAGAATACATCGCCTCGACTTAACATGGGACTTTCTTATATAATGACTATGGTTTCTCAAAAGTATAATCTTTTCTTTTGGGATATAGTAGGCAGATATAGAAACTTTTCGTCGTACCTCAATAATCAGATTAATAGAGTTAATCCATCTTTAGTTGGTTTCTCTGTCAATAGTTACACTTTTAGAAGTGCCTTACATTGGGCAAGATTCATTAAAGAACGTCTCCCTCAAACTATTATCCTATTTGGGGGGGTACATCCCACTATTCGGCCGATGGAATGTATCAGTAATCCGTGGGTAGATATGATTTGTATAGGAGAAGGGGAATATTCTATTGTAGAGTGTCTGGATGCGCTTAAAGAAGGAGAGTTACCTTATGGAGTTAAAGGAATATGGTTTAAAGACAGGAACAATAATGTAGTAAAAAATCCTTTACGTCCGTTTGTAGAAGACCTTGATAGCCTGCCTTTCCCTGATTGGGATATATGGGATATCGAAATGTACATTAAATATGGAGGATTGGTACGTAATAGTTTAAAAATTTTATCTTCAAGGGGATGTTATCATAATTGTAAGTTTTGTACAGCTCCTATTATAAGAGAACGTATACCTGGCCACTACTATAGAGTGAGGTCTGCAGAGAATGTAATTCTGGAGATCAAACGTAACTTATCAAAATATTCTCATTTAGGATTACGTTATCTTAGTTTCGCTGACCCTTTATTTGGAGCAGACGAAAATCAGTTCAATTCTCTTTTAGAACTATATAAGAAGGAGGAACTTTCTTATAGATTGCCATGGATATGTGAAACAAGGCCTGATGTGGTTACTGCTTCATGGGCAAGTAAGGCTCGTAAAGCAGGATGCCTTGTTGTATCGTTAGGTATCGAGGCAGCAGATGATTCTATCCGAAAAGACATATTGGGGAAAAATACAGAGGAAGAAGCTATTGTTTCTGCTATCTCAAACCTTAAAATAAAT
>CAYVYZ010000082.1:0-5466 GCA_964455875.1 uncultured Planctomycetia bacterium
GATTTATCACCCCGCTAATCTCCGGATTGGAATTGGCAAGATAAGCTAAAACAGGGGTAGGAGTTGGTTCTTCAATAATTATTTTTACTGGTATGTTATTACCTGCCAATATTGAGGCAATTTCTTTGGCAAATTCGTAATTACCTTCTCTTGGGTCATAGCCAATTAAAATATAACCTTGCTTTATATGGTTAGCATAATAATCTGCTACTCCTTGTGCACATCTTCGGACATTGTCAATATTAAAATCTTCACCAAGTTTACCTCTCCAGCCGCTTGTTCCGAATTTGATAAGAGTGCCTGTATCTTTAAGAGGAAGCGAACTGCTTGCCAATATGCTTTTTTCTCTTTTCTTAATGGCTAAAAGATACACTTTCTGAGCGTAACGTTCTTCCATTGCACGCGCGGTTACTTTTGTATTAGCCGCCTTATAGGAATTAAACATTAATCTTTTCCATGCTTCTTTATCTTCATAGAAAAGTTTTGACGCTATCTCAAGTTTATCTAGTATATCGGCAGGAGCCTTACGGTAAAATAAGGCTTGATCTGCTACAGGTCCATCCTGTGAAGTAACAGTATAGGAATCAAGCAGAAAGCCACTTCCTTCGCCGGGATCCTCATTAAAATCGGTTATCCATTCTATAGGGCCAGCGCCTCTTATGGCAACATTAACACCGCCGTTTAACCCTGTTCTCTGATCGCTTGTTCCACATGCTTCCTCTAATGGACGCGGCATATTAATACATATGTCGGCGCCTATTGCCTGCATTTTAAGTAGCTTTGCGTCAGAATTGGACACATAAACGAATTTACCCTTAAGTTCGGGTATATTAGACCACCTCTTGAACTCACTTACCCAAAACAACTCATATTCAGGGCCGCCCACAACAATCTGCATTCCCAGGCCTGATACTAATTCTCTATCTTTGAAGATATAATCCAGAACCGCTTCGGTTAATTCCCGGTTATAATCTGCCTGTAAATATGGCGTATGTTTAAAAATTAAAACTTTAAGCTCTTCTCTGTTGAAATTGCGGCCTCTATCCGCACACACAACACCCACCAGAAATCTTAACATTGGGTATTGGCTTTTATAATCCACAATCCTTCTCACTGCCCAGACTGTCGGCTTATCAGCATCAAGCTTGATACCGGTCCTTTTCTTTATCTCCTCATAGGCAATCCTCTTACCTTCTTCGTGTATAGCATAAAGTTTATCTTTATTTATAATCTCTCCTCTATCTTCAAGCAATATCAACTTATTATTTTTCCAGGTGTTGCCTGAACCGTTAAGTACGCCAATAACCTCAATATCAAAATCTTCTCCATACATCTTCTTAAACAGCCTCTTAGTTGCCAAAGCATGTTCATCGCTCACACCATTAATTACATCAGCAAGGTGAGTTGCGGCATAGCAAAAATCAACTACACCGTTTGGCCTTAAGAATTTCGAACGGTATTCGCTGTGTTTATCCTCCGGAATTCCTATCTGATACATCATGCGGTTGACATCTGTCTTTAAATTCCCCGCGTAGAAAACTTCTAAGCCAGCAGGAACAATGGTATGGTTTGTATATACAATTGTTGTCTTATTAAAATTATCATCTGCTCTTATCTGAGCGGCAGCTACCACCGTATGAGCTTCGTTCAAATGAAGAATATCGGGAATGATGTTAAGCTTTTTCATAAGCTGATACGCAGCTTTGCCAAAAACTATTTCCTGGGTAAAACGATTAACCCTGTTTTCAGTATAAAGAATATCAAATACAACTGGACACCATAAAAGGTAACTCCACGTGCCCCCTCTATTAACTCTGTAAACCTCAACCTTCCTTAAAGGATTATTTTCGGGATTATTATGGTCATAGCTATCCCAGGCATAAACTCTTAAAGTTATTGGCTGACCATTAGAATCATAAACTCTCTCTATGACTCCCTTCTTTATAAGCTCAACATAATCAACGTCAAAACTTTTCCCATCTCTGTATATTTCTGAATACATAGGCTGTATACCGTAAGCCTTCATGCCTATTTGAGCTAAACCCTCCAGTTTATCGCCGAAATAAGCTCCAAGACCGCCTCGTGTATTGGCATCCTGGGCGTCATAGCCTTCAAACTCTGGAATATTACCTTCCATAGAGAGGGTTACGACTATCTTATCTACCAACTCAGGCACATTTCTCTGCAGCCACAAGAAGGCATTGGTATCCCTCATCGCCTCATCCTCATCCCTTATACCTTTATATATATGGCTGATTAATTCATGATAGAGGATTTCAAATTGTTTGGTTTGTGGGAGGTTAAAGAAGTAAGGATAGATATAAACTGTAGCAGAATCAATATCACAAGCAGCAACATTTCCCTGAGTGAGGGTTAAATCAGTGGTAATTACCAATTCCCATCTATTCAATTGAGGTGGTGCTCGACCTAAAATTTGCTTTAAGTTTTCTAATCTTTGGCTTAACACTTCAAAACGATTATCAAGGAATTGTTCAGGGAATTGTAAGTCAAAACCTTCCATTTCGATATTTGTTAAAATCATATTCTTTCCATATTCTTGTTCTATTTGCCTCTGAACTTCCTTAGGCACAGGGATGGGGTAGGTATCGACCTGCCTAGATAAAAGATTATATTGACTTTTAAACCAAAATATTATATAAGTTAAATAATGAATGGGTGTTCTAAACCAATAAGGTTGAGTGCTCATGCTAAGGTTCGTTGCTCTCTTAGAGGAACCACAGAAAAAGAAATTACTGAAACTATCAAAACCTCTAAATGGCGAGAATCGGAATTGAATAAACTTGAGTGTCATAAAGATTTTGTTTTTAACAAAACCTGGAATAATAAATTTTATAAAACTAAACAAGTAAAGCCTATATTTGTTAAAGAAGAAAAGGAAATTGTGGTAATAACTGTTTATGTTTACTATTTTTAAGGAGGAGGAAATATGCGTATAACTTATGACCCAGAGGTAGATGCCCTTTATATAATGTTTAAAGAGACTAAAGTAACTACCAAACAAATTGGTGAGGGGATTGCTGCTGACTACGACTCCCAAGGCAGACTGGCGGGGATAGAAATTCTGGATGCCATTAAGCGCTTGGGGGATAAGGCTGTTTTTAAAAAGATTACCCTGGAAGAAATTGCCTTGAGCTCCTAACCTTCTCCCAAACTCCTCGGTATCCCTCAAAGCTTCTTCTTCACCTTCAATTCCTTTTGCAATATGGCTGATTAGCTCATGATAAAGAATCTCTAATTGTTTAGATGGGGTAAGTTTAAAGAAATAAGGATGGATATAAGCTGAAGCAGAATCAATATCACAGGCAGCAATATTGTTGTTAGTATCTTCCGGGTCGGTGGTATTTACAAGATTTGTTGTCTTGTGACTTTGTAACCTTCTGACTTTGTTACCTTGCCGTGGCGGACCGCGACGGGTTATTTCTGTAAGCTCATTTAATCTGTTTATTAAAACCTCTCTTTGCTTCCCTGTAAATCTTCCTCTTGTAGCGCGTTTTATGTTGTATCTGTTATCTTCTAATATTACCTTTGCTTCTGTATGTTGAGATTTGATTGTGTTTTTAGCTTCTTCGGGAATTTTTAATGGGTAGGTGGCTATGGGGCTTGATGAGCTTACTCCTTTATAAATCACATCTACTTTGTTATCTAAAAGAGACTGATAGGTAGCATAGGCGATAAGTTTTACATTTTGATCAGCTTTCTCATCTACCAGAATAATAAATAAAGTGTGTTTTGCTTTATAGGCTGCCTGAAAAGAGTGGTGGTTCCAGTCTGGACCTTTGAATGCTAAAATGAACCTGCCTTCTATTACTCTCTTTTCTCTTAAGGAATCGTAGATATTTTCATTGGTTCCATAATAGATAAACTCCATAAATTTGTGGTTATCTTTAAGGTTTTCTTGAATATAAGAAGCCAGTCCTGAGAGAGTTATACTTTGAGGAAGGATTAATTCCTTTATTTGCTTCATCTTAGTTTTATAGGCTTCTACATTGGGCTGATTCACAAAGTTAAGAGGTTCTTTCTTTAGAGAAGAATACTTATAGGCAATACCTAAAGTTATATATTCTAAATATAAAGTAAGGTAGGTAAACTGCCTGAGCAAATCTCCTTTCTGGGTTAAGAAGGAGTAATCTAGCCTAACTAAACCTTGTGATCTGAGGTGTGTTTCTAATTCCGGGGTAAGATGATTTTCTAAATAGACAAGTACTTTAGGGTCAAAACCTTCTACTTTTCCGCCTAAGGATTCCTGATAGAGCTGGGTTATCCATGTGCTAACTTCTTCATAAATGGGGCTGAATCTTTCTGGTAATACTATATATACCTGGGGGTTAATTCCTCTTCCTGCAATTAAGTCTATTGCCTCATTTATCTTATCTTCAAAATTTTTACTTTCTTCTAACTCCCTCACATAATTTAAGAACTTTTTTGTCATATCTTTAGCGTATTTATTAAGGATAAATAGAGGTATTATAAACAAGGCAGTTTTAGGGGCAGTAAATCTTCCCCCTGTGTCTGTGTGATTATCTATCTGTATGGGAAGTATGGTGAGGTTGTTTATATCCCATCCTTTCTCTTTCAATTTATCTTTATTTTCTAAGTCAATAAGCCAGATAAGGTTTCCTTTTATGTCCTGGTTTTTTTCCTCATACATACTTTTAAGCATCTGGAAGATTTGATGGGTTTCAAAGGTGGTGGCAGACTTAGATATGGATATAATGGCTATCTCATCCAAATTTATTCCTTCATTCAAAATATCCTCAATCATTCCTCCTATTATCTCTCTATCTGGTGTATCAAGATACTCTATACGGAGCCCTTTTTCTGGGGATAACTTCCTCATTACCTTTACTGTATTAATTGAACCGCCCATACCTACAAAGATAATTGCTTTTTTACCCTTTAGTTTTGCCTCTAGTTTCTTAAGGTACTCAATTAGCTTATTCTCATCTATACCTAACACCCATCCTAACCTTGGCTTATTACCATCTTTAGCTATCTTTGACCACATCTCTTCTGAAAACAACCTGCCTTCCCGCATTAAGGAAGATATTTGCTTTAACTCGGATATTTTTATTGCTAAGGGACTGGATACGCCTAAAAGAACCTTGCCTACGCCAAGTAAGGCTTCAAATCTTTCTTTATCTGTTACCTCTACATACAGTTTAATAGCTGGCTCTGTTCCTGAGGGACGCATCAGGAGCCAATCTCCAGTTTCAAATACTATCTTAATGCCATCTAAAGTTATAAGGTTAACCGCCTTATATCTGTAAAGCCTCTCTGCCTTCTTTATAACTGATGTCTTAACTTTATCTATACCCTTACTTAACTCTTCTTGAGTACTATTAATAATCTCTCTTATCCCATCCTTTATACTCTCGTCTTCCCCTCGAATTGTCTTCGTCTCAATAATAAACTTCTTGCCTATTGCTCTTTCAATCTTTGCCTGGT
>CAYVYZ010000083.1:0-5265 GCA_964455875.1 uncultured Planctomycetia bacterium
ACCATTGACTATCGACTACTGACCATTTACGGGTGACCTGGTGACTTGGTGACCTTGTGACTTTTATGTTAGGGTGGAGGGTGTTGGGTGTAGGAATATCGAGTATCAAGTATCGAGGATCAAGAAGCAAATGATACTGGATACTAGATACTCGATACTAGATATTAGATTCTAGATAAGAAGACTAAGAACTAAGAGCTATGAGCTAAGAACTACTACAGGAACTAAGAGCCAGGAGCTAAATTATGTATGAGAAATATTGGAATTTAAAAGAGAGACCTTTTCAGAATACGCCAGACCCGCGTTATCTTTATCTTTCTTCTCAACATGAGGACGTTTTAATGAAGCTGACTTATGCTGTTGCTCAAGGTTTAGGAGGAGGGATGTTAACGGGGGTATTTGGGTGCGGCAAGACGCTGATTGCTCGCGTTATCTTAAGGGATCTGGGGGATCAGAGGTTCTGCTGGGCTTATATAAGTAACCCTTCTTTAGGAGAGCCAGCAGAGTTATTAAGGGCTATTGTACGTTCCCTGAGTCCTCAAGGGCTACCTGAAAAAAAGACTGAACTGTTAGTTGACCCTCTTCTTGAAAAATTGCAGGATATTCTTATGAACAACGTTCAAGAAGGAAAAGAAAACATAGTGATTGTTGATGAAGCGCATACTATTGAGGATATGAGAGTTTTTGAGCAGTTACGTCTTATACTGAATTTTCAGACAGAGGAGAAGTTTCTTCTTACTCTGCTTCTTTTAGGGCAACCAGAGTTAAGGGCTAAAGTAGATGCTTTGAAGCCATTTTCTCAAAGAATACCCATAAGGTGTCATTTAGGGCCTTTAAGTGAAGAAGAGGTAGCGAAATACATTGCTCATAGGATGAGTGTGGCAAGTAGCGAAGGGTTAAAGGGTATAAACCAATTGTTTGATAAGGATGGGATAAAACTTATTTTTGAGCATACAGGGGGGATACCGCGTAAAATTAACACTCTTTGCGACTTTGTACTCCTTTCTGGGTTTGCAAAAAAAGTTCAACAAATTACCCCCGATTTTATAAAATCTGTCATAAAAGAATTCAATTTAAGTTGATATGCCTACTTATATTTATAGAGCACTAGATAAAAAAGGTAAGACAGTAAAGGGAGAAATGGAGGCAACAAATGAGCTGGAAGTCTCTACTAAGATTGCTAAACTGGGATATATTCCTATAAGCATTGGTTTTAAAGCAGATAAGTCAACGCCATTTTTCAGCCGGTTTTTCAGGAAAAAAGTTAAGAGAGCTTCGATAAAGAGCCTTATAGTTTTTACACGGCAGTTTGCTACTATTGTAAAAGCTGCTGTTCCTGTTGTTGAGGGTTTGGGGGTGCTTGCAGAGCAAACCGATGATGTTAGCCTGAAGAATGCTTTAAACAGAATTATTCGTGATGTTGAAGAAGGGCAGAAGCTTTCTGAGGCAATGTCAAAGCACCCGCAGGTATTTAGCGAATTATATGTTAATACAGTGGTAGCAGGAGAGGCAGGAGGAGTTTTAGATAAAGTGCTTATGCGGTTGGCAGATGTTTTGGAAGAAGAGGAAGAAACCCGTTCTGATATCAAAAGCGCGATGCGTTACCCTATTATGGTAGTTGTTGCTTTGATTGTAGCTGTATTTATCCTTTCGGTTCTTGTTATTCCTCAATTTGCCAAAGTTTACGCAGGTTTTAATACTTCTCTTCCTCTGCCTACTCAGATTATGATTATGGTAGGTAAGGCAGTTAAGGACTATTGGTGGATTACCCTTCCATCTATTGTGGGGGTGTTTCTGTTAATAAGAATATTTATAAATACGCCTCAAGGAAGGTTATGGTGGGATGGATTGAAGTTTAAGATTATTATTATGGGAGACGTCTATAATAAGATTGTAATGTTGAGATTTTCTTCAATGCTGAATGTTCTTTATCAGGCAGGCTTACCCATCTTAAAAATAATGGATATTGTTAAAATAACCATTGGCAATGTAGTTTTAGCAAGGGAGATAGAGCAAATAAAAAAAGATGTAGCTGATGGTAAGGGTGTTTCTGGAGGAGTGTTGGGAAGTAAGCTTTTTCCTCGTCTTGTAGGATATATGATTTCTATTGGAGAAAAAACCGGTTCTTTATCCATGATGCTTGACTCGTTGTGTGATTATTTTACTATGGAAGTAAGAGCGGCCTTAAAGAATCTCACTTCATTAATTGAACCCATAATGACCTTAGTATTAGGCGTTGTGGTAGCTTTTATGGCTTTGTCTATATTTTTGCCAATGTGGAATCTCATCCAGGTTGCTAAACAGAGAATGTAATGAAAAGGTTTGGGTAAGGAGAAATAGAAAGGAGGTGCCAGATGAAGAAGAATTACCTTATTTGTGGAGATATCTTTATTGCTTTTGCTTTCTCTGCATTTATTATAGGAAGTGTAACTTATCTTTTGGGCATCAAATATATTATCTGGAACATCACATCTCTGGGCCTTGTTAAATTATCTTACTGGTGTTTGCTTTTTAGCATAGCGTTGAGCCTTATGGAGATGGCAAGAAAAGACTAGCCTTAGTATACGGGGTAAAAAATTTTATATACATTTGGTTGTAAACTGAATGGATAGTTTGGAAGAAAAGCTTATCAAGGGTAAGTGGGTTAGCCCTCTTGCTTTAATTGAAGCGCAGCATCATGCTGAAAGGACAGGAAAATCTCTTTTCTGTTCTTTGATAAAATTAGGACATATCAGCGAAGAGGATGTTTTTCGTTTCTTCGCTGTAAACAGCAATATTCCATTCATTAAAGTTTCTCAATACCGCATAAAAGATGAGGTCTTAACCCTCTTAGACGAAAACTTTTGCAGAGAAAACTTGGTTATTCCCCTTTTTAAGATAGACTCCGCTCTTTTTGTGGCTATGGTTAACCCTCTGGATGCTCAGCTTATTGCCAATATTTCTACAAGTACAAAGCTTGATATTCACCCTCTGTTAGCCTCTCCTACAGATATAGAGAGAGCTTTAAATAACTACTGGGGTTATCCTAATAGTTTCTTTAGCGTAGAAAGACTCGTTTTTAAACACGAGAAACTTTCAAGTTTTCCCCTTTATCGTGCAAAAGAAAGAATCCCTTTGGATATCCCCATAAATTTTAAGATAGACGATAGCAATGTTCAGCTGGCTAACGATGGTTATATTTTAGGAAGTACTTTTGATGTATCGGAAGATATAAGCGCATTAGGTATCAAGACTTCCATTTTCTTGCCTAAAGGAGCAAGATTAACTCTTTATTTTCTTCATAACGAGAAGCTTAAAATTAAAGGAGAGGTAGTTTATTGCCGCCTTGAAGGTAAAGGCTATTTTTCGTTAGGAGTAAGGCTGTTAGATTTAAAGAGTGAGGATATAAGTTACATTAAGAGGCTTTCAAAACCCTTGACATAGGGGGAATAAAATGGTATCCTTAGGTTGGAAAGGAGGTGAAATATGGCAGGAAAAAAAGGTTTTACTTTGATTGAGTTAATTATGGTTATCGTAATCATCGGTATCCTGGCAGCAATTGCTATACCTAAGTTTGTTAACTTAAGAAAAGATGCCCAGAAAGCAGCTTGCTTCGGAAGTGCTTCTGCAATCCAGACTGCTCTTTCTAACTATTATGCCCGTAGTGCCATAGATAATACTACGGCATCATTTCCTACTAATCTTACTGATTCTGGATTTATCAGTTATCTTGCAGAAGGAACACTTCCTTCTCATCCTTTGGGATGGAGCTGGAATAGTTACTATAGTAATAATACAGGAGTGCTCCACACAGGTAAGGGAGCTGCTTCAGGCGTTTGTACAGCCTTTTAGGTAGTTTTTTATTTAAAGAGAATTATAAGCCCCACTTAGAAAAAAGGAGTGGGGCTTTATTTTTGTTTAATAATAAATTTAGCAAGCGAAAGAGCAGCGTTAAAACGGGGATTAAGCCTTATTGTTTCTTTAAGTTCTTCTAAAAAGAGAGGGTCTTTTAGCCTTATATACACTAAACATAAAGCATAATGAGAATAAAACCAGTTATCTTTAAGTTCGATAGATTTTTTATACAATTGTTCTGCTTTCTTTAACTTGCCTCTTTTTTCATATATTTTCCCCAATAAAAAATAAGAATAAAAATCATAAGAATCTATCTCTATTGCTTTCCTTATATATTTTTCGCCTTTATTTAACTCGTTGTTCTCAATGGCTAATTTCGCTAGGCTTTGGTATGCCCCTGTGTAGTAAGGATTCAACTTTAGCACTTTGTTTAAATAGGTTATTGCTTTATATTTTTCTCCTTTTTCCTCATATAGAGCAGCCATATTGTTATAAATCTGGTATACGCGTGCTTGATTTGGTTTTAATCTTAAACCTTCGTTTAAGTATTCTATTGCCTTATCGTAATCTTTTTCTAAGAAATAAGTCCCGGCAAGATTTAGGTATATCCCTGTTTTCCAGTCCACATCTTTACTAAAGATGGTTAAGGCCTTAAAAAATGTCTCTTTTGCTTTCTTTAAATCACCTTTATTTTTATACTCTACCCCTAGATTAAGCCAGTTTCCTATGTGTTTTGGTTCTTTTTCTATTCCAATCTTCCATACCAAAAGAGGATTATTCAACTGATGATTTCTGTCTATGCTTAATACAGCAAATGTAAGGATAGCACATATTGCAGGATAGAGGAAATATCGCCTATTCTTAACGTAAGCCTTCTCAAAGACACTTAATAAGAATATATAGACTCCTATACTTGCCAAGTAAAAGTGATGTTCCATTGCTGGTATTTTTAAAGTAGCATAAAATTTAGGCAGAAGTCCACACAGATACCAGAGAATTCCTAAACTTAAAAGAGAGTGTTTCTTTCTCCAGACAAAGACGAGAATTATAAGAATAACTATTCCCACAGGAAAGATAATATTTTTAGCCTGATATAAAGAAATTTGAGGAGTACACAGGTGTAGAAAGTTTAAGTTATTAGGCCATAAAAACAACCTTAAGTAAAAGAATGACACCCAGCTTTGCAGGACGATATTTGATGGCAGAGAGCGCAACCTGCTTCCTGATATACCTCCAAAGTAGGTAGTTTTATAAAGAAGGTAAGCCAGAGTTACTATACCAATGAGAGAGAGAAAGAGCATGCTTTTTTTATTCTTAAATATAGATTTTATATCTCTGGTCTGGTAAAAGAGTAAGTATCCACAAATAATAATAGGCAGACACAGCCCCGTTTCTTTGGTTAATAAAGCAAACATATACATTAAAAGAGTT
>CAYVYZ010000084.1:0-5259 GCA_964455875.1 uncultured Planctomycetia bacterium
AAGTCACAAGGTCACCAGGTCACCCGTCACACGTTATAAAGACACAAAGTCACCAGGTCACAAGGTCACACGTCACACGACACACGTAAGGACGTAGGGACGTAGAGACGTGGGACGTATGCCAGGTAACGTGTAACGCGTATAGTAGAGAATGGCGGATAATAGGGGGTGGTGAGTTCGCTTGAACGTTAAGCTATCTTCTTCGCTTAAAAGCCAAGGTGATTATTTTCTGAATAAGAGCAGGATAAGAAATACCGCTTTTCTCTGCTGACTGGGCAATTTCATCATAACGGTCTAAAGAAGGATTAGCATTTGCCTCAAGAATATATATAGAATTATTGGGGGTAACTCTTACATCAAAACGGGCATAGCACTGCATATTAAGAGCATGATAAGCGCGTTTGCATACTTCAACAATCTTCTTCTCTACCTCTGAAGAAAGCCTTCCTGCAAAGACGTTCTTTATCCCCCACTTTTCGCGATACTCATAGTCCCATTTTGCCCTATAGGTGGCGATGCGTGGCTCATCTTCACAGAAAGAGCCAAATTTCATTTCCCTAAAAGGCAAAACTTTAATCCTCTGGTTGCCAATAAGACTTATATAGAGTTCTCTTCCGTCTATATACTCCTCAGCAATAGCATCCATTTTCATCTTCTCATGGATAAATTTAACCCTCTCTACCAGTGCCTCATCACTATCAACAACAGAAGCTAAAGAAATACCTCTTGAAGCTTCATCAGAAAGAGGCTTAACAATTACAGGCAGAACCAAACGTTTAGGGTGCCAAATTCGACGGTGACGGTAAAAAGTATAAAAGCGAGGAACTCTTATCCTGTGAAAGCTCAATATCTTCTTAGTAAGAGCTTTATTGTTACAGATAAGTAAGCTCGCAGGGGAAGCTCCTGTGTAGGGAATATCAAGCATTTCAAGAAGCCAAGCAACATTCTTATCAAAATGGGACCTCTGATTAAATACCTCTGCCATATTAAAAATAACATCGGGCTTGTTTTCCTTCACCTCATCAAGTAAAACTCTAATATCATTGTAAAGACCAAGAAGCCTTACATTATGGCCGTTCTCCAAGAGAGCATTATAAACATCTACTTCAGTCGTCCAGTCAAATTCCTTAAACTCCTCCTTAAAATCGTGCCCTCTTTCAACAAAGTAGGGGCTATCCATAAGGAGCAAGACATTAAGTTTTTTCTTCATTTTTTACCCCGGAATCTTCCTGTATACATATAGTTCATAATAAGGACCGTTACGTAAACAGATACTTTTAAAACAATTTCGTAATCATCAGGCAAAGAAACCAATTTGAGCTCGCGTAACCGCTTAATAAGTGTATCAAGAAGGTCACTTACAACATACTTCTTCTCCGATGTCCACTCACAAACGGTATTTATAATGTTCTTCCTATACCTGTTTACCATTTCATAGGCAAGGGGAAGTTTTTGATGGGTATCTTTCTCTAAGAATATCTTTTTTAAGTTTGTATCGTGGAAATCAGGGAAATCCTCGGCATAGAAATGTTTCTTCTTACGGTAGTAATTTCTTAAAGTAGAACGTATACGCCTAAATTCCCAATAACGCCTGCCCTGTTTAACTTTAGGGGGCTTATCTTTAATCTCATTCATAACCTTATCCACATACTCTAACTTTTTAAGCGCTCCCCACCCTTTATATTGAGCGCGCCAGTCAATTTTAGGATTAAGCCACACTGCAAAGGTCTCAGCAAAATCCTCGTCAGGGTGATACTGTGCATAATAATCCTCTAAGTGCCGCACAAAATTTTTGCTGTAGCGACGGAAACGGTAAGTATCGGTATACTCCTTACTAAATTCTCCAAACACCTCTTTCCATTTCCTTCTTTTATACAACTGATAAGCATAATTTATAGCGTGACCTGCCTCATGACGCAAAAGCCGCATGCACCAAGACTGTGTGCCTCCTTCAACCTCAAGCATCATCTTTTTCTCCAACTTTATTAGCACAGGATGAGCTAAGAAGAATGGAATGCCAATTACGGGCTCTCCGTCAGGAGTAAGCCATTCGTCTGCCAAATAGCATGGCGGTTTAAACTTTATACCTTTGTACTCAAGCTCTCGGTAAAGCTGTTTGACACACTTAGTAATCCAAGTGCCCTCTAAAGATATTGGTAAATCGCATATCCTTAGATTAAGAAGCTCGTCCTCTGATAATTTGTATAAATCAATGCTTTGTTTAGGCATACTCCGATTTTGGATGCTCAACCCCAAACAAAATAATTACTCACTGCGCCTACACAGCAGAAGCTATACGCTATTTACCGCTTCCTTCATGAGGAACGGTTGATAGCCACAGTTTAAACTAGATAGAAAATACAAAGAGAAACTTCTAAAGAATACTGCAAACGGCAAAGAAATACTAAAGAGGACAATCAGAACCATCATAAGGTAAGGAACCCCAATAATTGCCGCAGAAATCATATAAATTATTTTGGCTTTAAGTAGGACTGCGATAATAAAATACATTAAGCCAAACACCACACCCCCTACAAGCATTAGTACTATACCAGAAACAATAGCAATCCCGGAAATAACCGCCAGCGAAAAAATTCCTAATCCCGCAATAACAAGAAGATACAGCAGAAAATCTTTAATATTATCTTGCAGTATATCAATGAACCTCCTGCATCCTTCAAGAAACAAACAACCTTTTTCTGCCATAATAGGAACCACAAAATGGTCAATAGCAGTGGTTATGATTAAAAACACTATTATAAGAATAGCAAAACCAAATAAAGGCAGTATAAAAACCATCAATATATTAACAAAAGAAACATTTGAATCACCATTAAATATACCAGATGCTGTTCCTAAAGAGTAAACCCACAATCCAATCAACAATATAAATACAAGGAATATAATAAACAACACTATAAAAGCTTTAAATAAAGAATTGCCTTCTTTACTGTAATACCTGAAGGGCTCTTTCACAAAAGAGGTGTTGTGAATTATGGCGTTAAGCCAGATAAACTTAAAGCGAGATGTCAACCATATAAATAAAACTATAATGGGCAAGAAAATAATAATTGCTATTCCTGTTATGAGCTTCAATTTCTTAAGAGAATACCTTTTATGAGGCATACTACAAGTTTTACCCTTGTTTTCTGTGTCCTCAGATGAACTGCTTATAAGCTTAGGCCTATTAGAAGAAGTCTTAACGTTATATTGTTTGGAGTTATAGCTTTTGTTTTTTGTATTTAATCTGCTGGAGGGAAAATCTATACTTCCGTTCCCCATGTTTCCGGCTAACCAGGCAATAAATAAAAGTTTAAGCCACTTCTTAATAGAAAAATTATCAAAGAGGACAACCTTTGTACGCTTTAGGCTATTGTCAATGAGTTCTTTTATTGGTACTTCCCGCATATAAGCTTTCCTTTTAGCTCTTAGCTCCTGATTAGCTCTTAGTTCTTAGTATTTCTATCCAGTATCCAGTATCTATTTGCTCCTCGATCCTTGATTATCGATACTCGATATTCCTACACCCAACACCCTGCACCCTAACATAAAAGTCACCAGGTCACCAAGTCACCCGTAAATAGTCAATGGTCTATAGTCAATAGTTCTTAGCTCATAGTATTTATCTAGAATCTATTATCTAGTATCCTGTATCAAGTATCCCGTATCTATTATCTGTGAGCTAACGGCTAATAACTATGAGCTAAATTCCTATCGGCTATCACAAACAACAATCACTCTTCCAGTAACTTTTGAGCCAGCCGGTGAAGACGCTCATTCGCAAGAGCCATAACTTTCTTCTTAACCACACGTGAGTAATACTCTCTTTCTGTCTTGGTTAACTTCTCCCGCCTGACTTTCTTAAGAAACAATTCCTTCTGCTTAGGAGAAAATAAGCAAGAAAGGGCTCTCTCAAAGCTAAATTCATCTTTTACGGAAATTAAATCACTCAACTCTTCCTCTGTTCGTTGAAAATAGCTGTTAAAAATAGAAATCATCCTCTCCGCAGAGAGAGATTTATCGCCTATAGATAAACTGTAACCACTTTTAATATCCTCCCAGTAATCCCTTAATATTTTCTTCTCTTTTAGTGAAAAATATTTATGCAACTTATCCGCCCACAAGAATTTCAATCCTATGAATTTATAGAGAGCAAGGGAAACAAGTACAAGAGAAATAAATGCTTTCCTGTCCGAGGGATTCTTCAATTCACTCTTTACCTTTGTATAATCAAATATACCTCGACGGGCACTGTTTGCCAGTAAAACAGGAAACCCTTCCCAAAAACGCATGTTCCGACTCCTAACTACATCTGCCAGCACTAAATTAGCATTCACAGCTTCCTCAACTTCAAAAAAAGGCAAACCCAATAACCTCAATTGTTCAAGTAAGTTCTTACTTGTCACCTATCCTCCTCTCATCAACAAGAGAAAGAAAATAAGAAAAATTCTTATTCACTCTCTCTTCAGAGACATCAAAAGAAGCAGTTTCTTTGAACCGGCTGGTTAATAAGTCTATATTTATCTCATCCTTTTTACTTTACGCTCCATCAACATAAGACAATCCTCTATATCCACAGCAGTTCCCCTGAATAATTTAGAAATTATGATATCGTAATAATTGAGCGCTCCCAGATATAAAAAACTGAACTCTTTTATAAAAACATGGTTTTTCTCTTTTAACGGAGACTCTAACAATTCTGTAGTATGAACTTTATTACCTCGAAATAAATCAAAAGTAAAACCCTCTCCTTTTGACCATCCCGCCCCAGTAACAGGTTTATACCCAGCCTCCTCAAGGATTTTTATGAGATAAGTGTATTCACTTACATCCGGAACAATCAAATCTATATCTTTAGTTGACTCTTTTACTCCTAAAAGAGTCAACGCTGTACCGCCGCAGGCAATAAGATGCACTTTCTTACTTAAAAGACTATCCCATCCGCGCATTGTATTCAACAATCTTTGTTTTCCTAGCCGGTAGTTCATAAATATACTTGTACATTTATATGCAATAATTTGTATATATTAATTCAACTTCTTGTATTAAATTATACAATATTTATGTATATATGTCAAATTTTGTCATATGCTCGGCTTTACTTAGCGTCATATATTGCCATACGTTAGACACAGACGAGCGCAGATGCACACGTAAATACTTAGGACGTGAAAACGTATTATCAAAAGTCACAAGGTCACCACGTCACCCGTAAATAGTCAATTGTCAATGCGGCTCTCGTTACGTGTTACTCGTTAC
>CAYVYZ010000085.1:0-5205 GCA_964455875.1 uncultured Planctomycetia bacterium
GCCGGAAACTAAATAGTTTCTGTAAACATTAAGCTCATTGTTGCTTATTCCAAAAACGTCTGGGTCGTTGTCCTTGTCATAATCAAAGACTAAAAAATCCTTGTCAGTGTCAAAAATTTTCTTAGGATTCAAGTCTTTGTCTAAATAATAGACGCTGTCGTCTTTTACTCTGTAAAATAAAGTGCCGCCAGAATAGGCAAGTTGCATGACTTCGTTGCTTGCAGGGATTATAGCTTTTTTGTTTAAGTTAAACCCGTCATAAGTAAAGATTGTAATGCCGGTGTCGTTTGCAAGCACAAGCTCGTCTCCTGCTGACTGGCCAAAAAAGTCTGTGTACACGTCAGCGCCGAGCACAAGACTGTACGAATCAGGCACTGTAAGGGATTTAGGATTTTGGAAAGCGCCTGAATAATACTGCATTGCGTAAACGCCTGCGCTGTCTAAAACAAGCAAGTAATCCCCGTTGCTTATGTGAAGCGCTGATATGTCAAGAACGCTGTTTGAGTCAAAAAGCTTGTTGTTGTCTGAATCATAAACGCCGTCGTCAAGAACGTAAAAAAGCTCGTTTCCAAGACCATTTATGTTTAGGAATTTAAAGAATTTTACGTTTTGAGGAAAAGCAAGCTTGGTTTCGCTTATGCTAAAGTCGCTAAAAGTGCAAGGAAGCCCGTTAAGAACGTACGTGTATTTGTCAATAGTGTATGAATTGTCTGTGTCAACACCTAAGTTCACGTCCCCTGTTGCAGCAAGCGTTAAGACATAACTGCCTTCCCCAATGTTTAAGCCAAGCTCTACTGGGTCAAAAGTTAAATTAGCCCATGAAGGATTAGGGTTGCATGAGATAGTGCCAAGGTCTGTCCCTGCAAGCGAGACTTTAAAGCCGGATTCGTCATCAGAAAAGCAGTTTGCGCCTACAAGGAAATATCTAAAGTTCCTTAAAGTAAGGTTGTCGCGTATCGAAAGCCTTAAAGAAAGAATGTCGTCTTTTTTCAAAGAAAAATAAGATTCTGCAAATCCGTCGTCATCAGAATACTGCATCCCTCTTTTAAATAAAGTCAAATACGCTGGAACAAAATTGTCATCCCTGTATTCATAAATCACTAAATCAAGCAAGGTCTTAATTTTAAAGCGCGCTCTTGTAATGCTGTTTGCATTGAACTTGCAGAACTTGCCTTTGTCATCATAAGTTTCGCACCAAACATCGTCATCAACAAGGTTTGGCCCGCTGTTTGCGCTTAAATGATAGCCAAAGTCTTCAAGCTTTTTGCCAAGAGCGCCTCCCCAATAGCAATCTTCTTTTCCAAAAAGCCTCATGCACCTGTCAATAGCGCGGGATGATGGATTGTATATATTAAAGCCTGTGTCTGGACTCCCATCGCTCCAGTTTCTTGCTAAAAACAAGGTCCTGTTCGGATGCGTGCAATTGCATAAAGGCGCGCTGTGCCAATGGTCATATATGTCTGTATAATTGTGATATTCGCTTCCTGCAGGGCAGTTTAGCCCTAATGTGCAATTTATGACAAGACTTGTATCGCAATAAGACAAGCTGTTTACATCCCGCGCCTCAAGCTGCGCTTCGCAGGAGCATGAGGAAACTACAGGTCTTTGGAATGCCACATGAGCAGTCACATTTTGTATTGCGAAATCAAACTTTGAAGGTATTGCTTGAAGTTTTGATTCAGTGACGCAAGAAGGGCAAGGCACTTTAAGAATCGCCCCTTTTTCAGGGTCGCATTTCCAGTCATCCCCAAACATAAAATCCCTTTTTATGTTGCATCCAGAATCAGTGCACCGCTCGCCTTCATCTAAATAATAACAAATAGAGTAATACCCTTTGTCTTCAACAGTTCCGGGTGCAGGACAGTACTCTTCTGTGCCAGCCCAGCCCCCATAATCAGAGCCAAGCCGCGTGCAATAAGAATAAGGGTCATAACTGTACAAATTCCTCATGTCTGCAAGGTTCGAATCGCAGTCAATGCATGATATTTTTGTTATGCAGTAGTCTTTTCCGTCGTAACCCTTTACAAGAGAAACTTTATAACAATCAAAATCGCCCCCGCATGTTTTTTCATACGTTGTACCATCTTCTTTTAGAATAGTGATAACGTTGCTTCTTTTTGTAAATTTGTATCCGCCATCTGTGCAGCGGACTCCAAAGTAACAGTAATCATCATCTCTCCCTAATTCTAAGAGTCTATCTTCATTGACAAGAGAGCCTTTAACAGAAATGCCTCCTCCATTTTCTCCAAGAAAAGTAGACATCGATTCTTCGCCTTCTTCAGCCCATCCTTTTTTAGTGCAGGTAATGCCCCAATGGCAAGTACGCCCTGCAGTGCTGCTGTCTTCGCAGTAATATATTTTTGAATCTTTGTCGCTGTAATAGTGGGTTCCAAAAGGGCAAAATACGCTAGACAACTTCACAGTTTCAAAAGAAACATATAAAGAAACATCATCTTCTGGATAGCAATCAAGCTTAAAGCAGTACGCTTCTTCTGAGACGTCTCCAGAATCCTCAGTAATTAAATAAAGATTATTTAATGTGAGGGGAGTTCCTGCACTTATCCATGTGCCTCCATCATACTTATAAACGTTTCCAAGCGCAGAAGGGTTGTAGATATCCAATTCTCCGAAATTTGAAGGTACTGTTTTTATGTACTTGGTGCAGGGATATCTCCATTCCTCGCACTCCCTAACGCATTTGTATAAACACAATGCACAATCATCAGTGCATTTACCACAATTACTTATGCAATCAGGGACTTGCTCAAGTCCGCATCCTCCAAACAAACCCCAATCACATGTTCTCTTAGACTCCCAATCACCATATTCATAGCAAAATTTGTTACCACATTCTATTTTTTTGCAAAGCCCGCCTTCTTCTTGCCAACTAGAAGAAACATCGTCATCACTATCCCAAGAAGTTTCAACAATCTCTCGTGCAAAAGCTGGCACTGCCAAAAGGATTGCAAACATGAGTAAAAGCAAAATACGTTTCATATGTACCCCCTAAAATTCATTTCTGCAGTGACAAGGCCTGTAGTGTCAACGCCGTGAAGTGGGAAAGTGCAGATAGTGTCTCCGGGATAGTTAGCAAGCTCACCCTCAACAATATCTCCTGCAACAACCTTAAAAGAGGCTCTTGAAGCAAATCTTTCTCCCCAGTAGTCTTTCACGCGGTCATTCAAATAGTCTACGCTTGGGTATGTTTTTACATCTTTTATGCCAAGTTGCTCGTAAAGAAGTTTGACTGCGCCTGTAACTTCTGTTGAAGATGTTTTTATGTATTCTTTGCCTACAAGCAAAGGAAGAATTGTGCTGCACTGATGCTTATACGCGTCATCTTTTAATTTAATGACGCCTGCAAGGAACAAATTGTTTGTGTAAAATGACTGCATGAGTATCACAATGATGGTAGTTAATATTATAAATATGATTTCAAATATCAGTCCTTCCATGCCTCCTTTCCTATTCATATTAAACAACTCTTGATTTGAATAATTTCGCAGATGCGCTTACCATGAGTTTTACAGTACCATAAGACACCCTGTCATCATAAATAATTTTCACTGGCAGGGAAACTTCAACAGCAGTGCTTGGGTTAAAATAATAATCAGGGTCTAGATTGTACGCAGGAGCTTCTGGACCGCCTAACAGGTATTCAATTTTATATCCTGTTTTGTTTGATATCTCTATTTTAAAGAGAATTGAATATTCTTTTGTAAACAAAGAAGTGCAGGATTTTAAGCGCTCCATGCTGATTTTGTGAACATCAATTGTATTTGGAAGAGATGTTTTCCCTATGAATACATAGTCGCTTCCATCTTCTAGAACATCATAATAAACGCCTTTTTTCGTGTATGCAAGGCAGTCTTCGCTGTTTACTATCCTGTTTATTAAAAGAAGGGCTTCTGTAGTCCATTTTTCCCTGCTTGTTGTAATAAGAGACCTGTCAACGCTGTCAATTATAATTATTGCAATCATTGCAGTGGCAATAACCATTGCTATTGAAACAAATAATAAGACCATTGCAGAAGACTGCGCTTTTTTCATTGGCTTGCCTCCAGTTTAATGTTAATAGTGTCAGGCGAAGCGTTAAGTACAAGTGCAAAATGAGTGTCAATGCTTTTGCTTGCAATGCCTGCCATTGAAGATGCGTACTCGACAGGCACGCCGACAATTCTTGAGTTCCTGCAACCTTCAAAAGGAGACGTGTTGACTGCAGGGTTAAAGTAAGGAGGGTATTCGTATTTGAAATAATATGTTTGTTCTGTAGGAAAATCTTGTTTTAAAAGCTCTGCAAACGCAGAGCTGTCCCTGTCGTGAAAAGTAATGTTTACGCCTTTAGGACCTATGAAATATTTAGATTCCCCTGTCGCCATGTCGCAAGGCCTAAGCCTATCAGGTTCAGAAATGTAAATGCCAAATTTATTGTCTTTTGTGCAGAAAAAATTAATTACGCAGTCTTTAGAAGGCCCCCATAAACGCTCGACCCAAGGAAAATAATGTATTTCAGAGCACGCAGGGTCCACGCAATATCCGCCTCTATCAGTGTAATATTTTGCAAAAGAAGCTTCTCCAGTAACTGAAACAAAAAATTCGCTTAAAGGCAATGTTAAATACTCTTTTGAATCTACATCAATATATGAACCATTAAATAATATTAAAAAATCCTTCTCAGGATTAAGTCTGTTATAAAGCATGTAGAATTCATCAATAGAAGATACGTCTGCAACGCCTGTGCATGCGTTGCCTGCGCACAAGTCTTCTATAACATATTTGTAATCTGCGCAGCAAGGGGAGTCATTATTGCAGTTAACACTTGACACAAGGCTTAAATTGTAGCAAATCTCTGTAACCCATCCTTCTTTGCATTCTGTTGCGCTTGAAAGAGTATGCAGGCCTGGGCAGTATTGCTCGCAAAGTGTATCAGCGCCTAGTTTGACAATCCTGTGTCCAGGAGGGATTGTAACTGAATAAGCGTTTACGCCTGTCAAATGATTTGTGCATGTCAAAAATATCTTGTCAAGAATGCCTTTTAAACCTTCGCCTAAGTCTTTGTATTTTGTAACAGAGCCATGATTCCAATAACTGCTTGAATAAATATCAATAGAAGTGTCTTCGATTTTAAATGGGTTGGGCATTTTAATATCCCAAGGCGAAAGCGCGCGCTTTATAGCTGTATAATCATATAAGTTAAGATATAGC
>CAYVYZ010000086.1:0-5138 GCA_964455875.1 uncultured Planctomycetia bacterium
CTCAAGGGGTATTGTCGGTAATAAACCGTGAACAGCTTCATTACGCAAAGATATAACCTGTTGAAGATGCATATATTGATTTTGATCTAATATTTTCTTGTTATACAATTTCAAAACGACTTCTTCTGCAGATAAAGATTTTTGCGCTTTATCTTTTCTTGTAATTGTTTCTTGCCTTCTTATCAATAAAGCTTTACCAATTAATTCCCAAGCATTTGTCAATAGTATCAATGTAGTCTCAATTCTATAGTTACCATAAACACTATTGAAAGAATTTATTGCCGCCTGAATTGCATCTAAAGATTTCTCACAGTATTGTAAGTATAATCGTTTCTGTTTCATAAATTACATCTCCAAGCTACTATCATCCAATTTTTATTGTGTTACATTCATAATCTTTCAAGATATGCTCTCCCTTTATCTGTCAACCTATATCGTTGTTTACTACTTCTTGGTTTATTTGGAATAGTCATTTCAATAAGTTCCATTTCAATCAACGGCCTAAGAACTTGGTCCCTGAACTTAGTTCTATTGGATCTTTCTAAAATAGCCATCAAATCTGTTATTCTTCTTTCTTCTAAACAACTACGTAATATTCTAACTTGATCCTGACTTAGTCCCAACTTAGTCCCTACTTGATCCCTACTTGATCCATAGTCTCTTCTGCTGGCTAAATTTGAATACAATGTGACCCTGAATCCGCTGCTATCGTCAAATTTGGGATCTGGCAAATTTTCCTGCCGGCAGGCTTCTATTATCTTTTCTATCTCCCTACCCCAAGCATCAATATACCCTCCAAGAAAACAGGCATTGGCAATGATTGGATTTCTTGGCATTGAATCATGCTTCTTTAATAAATCTTCAATAGTCCAGCCAACAGGTAAACCACCATCATTCCAGAAAGAAATATTATCATCATAAACTGCTATTTGGGTATGCGCCCCCATATAATTTCTGTGAACTAGAATGTTTAATATTATTTCCCGTAAAGCAGGAAGAGGATATTGCCATTTTTCTATCCTGTGAATACCTTCAAAAGAAACCGGGCTTATCAGAAATTTTCTATCTAATACGGCCAATGTCTCTTCCAATGACTGAATAAGGTTACCTTCCACAACTTCCTGAAACAGTAAGTTAACTTTAGTTTTTCTAAACCGGCCGATTTGTATATACATTGTAGGGAAAAAGTCTCTTGGGTCTTTTGCAAATAAAACAAGCGCGGCACGACGCAATTTCCCATTTTCTGTTAGCTTTAATTTTGAAAATAGCTCCTTTATTGACATCTTTTTATCCACAGGAAAACGTTTTGCCTGTGCCGCTGATTCTAAGAATTTCTTTACTGATTCTTTATCTATATCAGAAAACTTTGCACGCGGCTCTACTACCTCATCCCAGGTTCTGCCGGTTTTCTTGAGTAAAAATTCGTTCAAAGAATTTCCTGTTAATTCCCGTTTGATGCTACCTGTACGGTAATAATACCTGCCTTTGTATGAAATTGGAACAGAATATGGAGGCACAACAATTTCAATAAAATAGGATTTGCCTTTCCTCTTAAGGTTAACATCAACTACTACCCCTAATATGTCATGAATTTTATTGGGAATCTCTTCCATTAATCTTTTATAGTCTTTTACCCCAACAACTTTTCCTTTATCGTCTTTGCCAATGTAAATTTTGCCCCCATTGGCATTGGCAAAACCACATACCCATTTTAAATACTCATCCCGCCAACTTTCTTTATATTCTATATTCTGATGCTCTAACATATTCTCCTCAAATTAGTTATTATTTTTCGCTTTTATTGCCTAAAATCTTATCCGCACCTATATGATAATGTTCTATTTTTACTAAAGGCTGCCAGCCTAACCGGCATGGGTCCTGAATTGCATATATTTGAGGTTCTGAAGCACAGTTAAATACAACATATAACCAATAGTCCTTGCGCAGGCGCTCTGCTGTTTTATATTCATTGGATGTTAAGGCTATTTCACCAATCGTGGCTCTGCCTTTAACTTCTATAAATTTAACCTCAATAAAGGTCTTCTCGTCATAAGGATGTGGTTTTCTTGAAATGAGGTCAAAACCCCTATTTTCTTTCTCAACATTTTCAACTCTCCATCCATTAGCTTCTTCATATTCTATTACTTTTTGAATAGCTATCTGTTCTATTTCTTCATCACGAACCATAGGTGCAATATTTGGAGATGTTCTTTCGGGATGTGGCAGCACCCAGGCCCGCCCAATATGTTCCACTTTATCTATCATACAGTTTTGCTCTAATTTTAATTCTTTTAGCCTCTTTTCTTTCCGATTTATCAATTCGTCAATATGAGTTTCAATCTGAGATATTAATCCTGCAAGACGTGGAGAGTTATCACCATTTTGCTGTTGGTTTAATAATTCTGCAAGACGCATATTTTGCTTATGAATCAACTCATCTAAAGATATCTGGACATGTTTTGTAATAATCTGAATTTCTTTATCTCGTTCTTTATGAATTTCTTCCAAAAAAGGATTGAGGGCTTTTTCAACTAACACTTTTTCTATCTGGCTTTTGTCAGGCAGATTTGTATCATCCGGAATATCAACTTTATCTTTTGATACTGCCAAATCAAGGAAAATTGTCGGCTGCTTTATTGAAATAATGCCTGAGGTATCGGTTTGAACCACAAAAATTCTTTTATGTATTTCCTTTCCCATACCATCACAAATAGAAGCAACATAAACATCAAGACGGTAAGGCTCTTTAGTGTGCAAATCAAAGAACACAGCACCTTTTAACAAATCGTCTGTGACCTGTTTGGACACACCTTCTCTTACTGCTTCAAACAATGGATGACCAGGAGTTACCCACTCCAACGTAGGATCTTCTTTTAAATATTCTTTGTCAAAAACAATATTTTTATATTCCCGACCTAATCTACCATACATTGGCTCTAATTTGTCTCCCAGAGGAATTAACGTTCTGGGTACTCGCCCTACTCGGTATATATGTGGTTTTGTCTTTAGCGGTTTAGGATGAATATTAGCAAGAGGAGCTGCTTTTTTAAAGAAATCTTCTATAACTTCGGGAACCAGCCTTCTTTCTTTTGCTTCTGCATTTTTTCCAATTATCACGTTTAGATTCAATTCTTTTTTTGCTAATCCTTCCAGGGTTGAGTCTGTAATTCTTTTAAATCTTTCGGCATCTACTTCTTTTACAATTCTCTCTTCAATATCCGGAAGTTTTATCTTCTTCGCATACATCTCACGAAACATACGCTCTAAGAGATTGGAAGGAAATACTTCACCGATTACATCAAAAACCTGATCCTTTTGTAAATCTTCGCTTATTTTCTTAAGTCTTTCCAATAATCGTTGCAACACGCGGCCTTCACGGGTATTAACTGCGCAAAAGTTATAAATAACACAATCATGTTCTTGTCCATACCTATGAATACGACCCATCCTTTGTTCTAATCTTACTGGATTCCAAGGGATGTCATAATTAATCATCATCCAACAAAATTGTAAGTTGATACCTTCACCGGCTGCTTCTGTAGCTACTAAAATTTGTGTTGACTCTCGAAATTCTCTTTCAGCATACACTCTGGTTCCTGGAGTATCTCTATCTCCTGGTTTCATCCCTCCATGAATTTGAGATACTTTTAATCCCCACTCTCTCAATTTGCCATAAGGACGTCCTTCTTTGCCATCTCCAGCTAAGTAATCAAGTGTATCTTTGTGTTCAGTAAAAATAATTAATTTTGTTTTAGGGTCATCAAAGATGTGAAGTTCAGTAAGTAAACTTTTAAGTTTTGTTAATTTTGATTCGATTTCTCGCTTCTCCAACATCAAAGCATGGTCTATCAACCTATTTAACTGCGCTATTTCCTCTTTAAGAACGATTGGATTTGGATCTATAATAGCTGCTTCCAATGATGATAAAATCTCTTGTTGCTCTTCTTCAGTATAATCATCAAAATCCTGAGGTAATTTTTCGATTTTTCTTTCAATTTGCTCTCTTCTGTAGCTTTCTGGATCATCTAAAATCCTCTGTCTTCTATCCCGCATCCGCTCAAGGCTCCTGCGTGCTGCATAAATACTTGAAGCAAATCTCCTTTGTAGCATAGCCATTGTAAAACCTAACGCTCGACTTTGAGGGGAATCGCTTTCAGAAGCTCTTATAGATTGATCCTCAACATATCGTGTCAATGCATCATAAAACTCATATTCCTCATCATCAAGATTAAAGGTAGCTGTAAGCACATCCCTTTTCGTAAAAATCTTCTCTACTATACCTGTTTCAGGATCGGGAAATTTAACTAGTGCTTCCTTTGTTCTCCGTAAATAAAATGGAGCATAACTTCTACGCATTGCTTCTTCAAGGCTCTTTACATCCCCATATACATCTTTATCTAATAACTCTAAGAACAGACAAAAATTTTTCGGATCTCCTTTATGAGGTGTAGCTGTCATTAACAAATAATGATCTGTTATTTTGGAAAGCTCCTCTCCTAGTTGATAGGCCAATGTTTTTTTATCTGAACTATAAGCACTCATTTTGTGCGCCTCGTCTACTATTATTAAATCCCAATGACTGCGCAATAAACTATCCCTTGCATCATCTATAACTGATACCCAGGAGATAGAGGTAATAACCTGATTCCTTTCTTGCCAAGGATTTGAACCATAGTTTGCGCGCAAAATATTTCCACGAATAATTTCAAACTTCTCACGAAATTTGTCTTTCATTTCACGTTGCCATTGCCAGCATAAATTAGCAGGAGCGATTATTAATGTTCTTTTAATTAACCCTCGTATTTTAAGCTCTTTTATTAATAATCCAGCCATGATAGTTTTTCCGGCACCTGGATCATCTGCTAAAAGAAAACGAATACGAGGAAGTTTTAGAAAATATTCGTAAACAGCCTCCAATTGATGAGGAAGAGGATCAACTCTTGCAATTGACAAAGAAAAATATGGATCATATTCATATGCAAGCTTAAGACGCAGGGCCTCAATGCCTAATCTAAACCGAAAAGAATCACCATCAAAATGCTCTTTCTCTGGAATTATCTCTAATTTTGAAATCTGTTCATCGTTTAATATTGGCTCATATACTTTACCCGTATCCAGACCCTTTCCTACCAATTTAA
>CAYVYZ010000087.1:0-5098 GCA_964455875.1 uncultured Planctomycetia bacterium
ATTTAGGGAATCATGAAATGGGCCATAAATCTTTCTTTATGCATATTATTCAGTATTGGTATAATCCAAAATATATAAAGCAGATACTTAAATATTACTCATGAAGACTAAAGTAGGGAACAAACTCCCTACTTTATATAGTAAATGTCGAGGTTTTTATCCCTTAATAAATATTTGTATGTCAAATCACAGGGGGGAGATATTGCATAATAAAGTGAATGCGATAAGGATGTACTCACGAAATAATATTTGTATAATTCCTACGTATCGTTGTAATGCAGACTGTTCTTTCTGTTACGCAAAAGGTCTCTATAAGAGATTTCCTCAAGATATGGAATGGGATGTTTTCAGGAAGGTAGTAGATTATTGCGTCCAAAATGGTAAGGATGAGATATCTTTTTTAGGAGGTGAACCGACTCTCTGGCCATATATAAATAAAGCCGTCGCCTATCTAAGGGAAAGAAGAATCCAAGTAAGTTTTTTTACTAACGGCATTAGTTACTCAAATCCACCGCCAGATTGTGTTTTAATAAATATCCACAATGATTTTAATAATACTGCAAAGGGTATGATTACGAAAACCATCGGTTTTTATAAATCTTCTGGCACAGAAGTTACTTTAAGGTATAATTTGGTCTCAAGTTCCAGCATTGACGAAGATGATAGGTTTCTGATGTTTTCAGTGCCTTTGGTTACCCGTGTTTCAATAACTCCTGCCATACCTTATATTCCTTCTAGAGAACTGGGTAATCGTATTTTTCGACTAGTGAAGAAATTCCACAAAAAGGGAATCGCTGTGAAGATTTCAAGGGCAATACCTGTCTGTTTATTCGATGTTAAACAATACAAGTATTTAAGAGAACAATGTCTGATGAGAAAAAAATGTTATAGTGAAAAGAATGTTGTGATTAATCCAGATGGAGAAACTTTGTTTCCATGTGTAAATATATCTAATTATGAAAAGAAGTTATTTGAGGAGAGTCTGGAAGAAATAAACAACGCTTATAAAATATTTTTTCAGCGATTGAGTAGTGTCTTCCCCTTTGCTGAATGTAAAGAATGTAAGTACGCTTTAAATAATAATTGCCAGGCTGGTTGTTTGGCAATGAGATCGGGGGAAGTAATGGAAGACGTTGTAAACTTGGTAGAAAGATGTGAGTGATATAGCAGAGACCTCCCTTAGAAATAGTTTTGTAGTGGCGTTGCTATTAATGATTATTGTAGTGGATATGAGAATAGACACAAGATTATCTGATGAATAGTTAACTAAGTATGGGGTGGTTATAATATGTGTGGTATAACAGGAGTTTATAATTTTAGAAACGAGAGGCCTGTTTCCTTAGAAGAAATAAAGATAATAAACGAAGTCATTAAACATAGAGGGCCTGACGGAGAAGGCGTGTGGGTTAATGGAAGTATAGGGCTAGGACACAGAAGGTTAAAAGTCATTGGTTTAGATGATAAGGGTGTACAGCCAATGACAAATGAGAGGGAAACAATATATTTGGTTTGTAACGGGGAAATTTATAATTTCTTAGAATTAAGAAAAAGGCTTAAAGAAAAAGGGCATAAGTTTAAGTCAAATAGCGACAGCGAGGTGATATTGCATTTGTATGAAGAAGAAGGCACTAAGTTTGTTGAAAAATTGTCTGGAATGTTTGCTCTAGCACTCTGGGATAGCTTGAAACAGAGGTTGATTATTGCCAGAGATCGAATGGGGATAAAACCGCTCTATTATTATCTATATGATGGCGGTATTATCTTCGCTTCAGAAATTAAGGCAATTTTAGCTCATCCTGTATATAAGAAAGAAATTGATTTTGAGGCAATGCATTATTATTTTTTTTATAACCAAATCCCAAAGCCCAAAACATTCTTTAAAAATATATATAGTGTTGACCCGGCTGAATTGTTAATTTTAGAAAAGAAATTTGGCTTGAGAAAAAATAAATATTGGCAATTGGTTTTTCAGCCCCTTATTCATGATGAGGATGTAGCTGCAGAGGCGCTCATAGACGCGCTTGAATCGTCTGTTAAACATCATATGCGTTCGGATGTTCCTGTAGCCGTCGGTTTGTCTGGCGGTATTGATTCAAGTATTTTGACCGCTTTGTTGACTAAGTATTCTTCCAGGCCGATTAAAACTTTCTCATTTTCTTTTAAGAACGATGTTCTTTTAAAAGAAAAAGAATTCCAAATGGCACAGAATATTGCCAGGGTGTTTAAAACAAATCACAAAAACTTAGTTTTAGAACCTCAATCCGTAACTGATAATTTGGAAATAATCGTGCACGCTTTAGATATGCCAATTTGTACTTTTGCAATGACTTATTATCTTTGCAGGGAAGTTTCAAAGGAAGCAAAGATATTATTTACAGGAGATGGTGCAGAGGAATTATTTGGGAAATATTGGAACCATAGGCTGGCTCAAAATATTACCAATATCTTGAGTTTTATTGATAACAAAAAAGAGAGGCGATATTATGAGAAGAAATTTATTGCTAAATATTCTCAGATAACCTCTGAGCGCCCTTTCCAGTTCTCAAGACTATTATCTTTTAGGGAAGGGGATAAAAAGCTTCTATATACAAAGTCTGTTTTTAGAAAGATTAGAAGATACAATATTGTTAATTATATAAAAAGACTATTTCAGGAATCTAATGTTGATGACTTTTTTAACAAAGTTTTATATATAGATACAAGGAACTTTTTAGTGAACCATTCACTTACAGTTATAGACCATTCTTCTATGATTAACTCGGTTGAAACCAGGCATCCTTTCTTGGATTATAAATTAGTAGAACTTGTTGCAACATTTTCTCCATACTTAAAATATAAAGGAGGTGTGTCAAAATACATATTAAAAAAGTCTGTAAAAGGTATTATACCTGATAGCTTAATAGGTAATTTTTACTCAGGAGTTACCGGTCCGCCTATAAGTAAATGGTTGTTGTTTGAGCTTGAAGGGTATGTAAGAGATGTTTTGTCCCCGTCCAACTTGGGGAAGCACGGTTTTTTTAACATTAGTTATGTGCAATCAATGTTAAATGAACATTATAAATTTAAGAGTATCCATGAGAGGCATGAGAACTATGCTTTTTCTTTACCAAGGAAAAATCATACAATTAAAATATGGAAGTTGTTGATTTTTCAAGTATGGTGGGAGAGAGTGTTTTCTTGAATTGGTCAACCGTTATCACTGCATAAATAAGGAATGCATTAAAGATGTCGTAATATGAACAGTTAGAGAAAAGAGAGTTTGCCATGCTAATTTTAAAAATGATGAGTATCAGTGCAGTTCAGCAATATATTAGGTAAATGTACCATATTGTTAAGGGAAGATTATTAAGAAAAAAACTAACATTTGCAAAATTTAGATAATTATTGCGAGACGTGCACTTTATATAGATGTTGTTTAAGGTGGGTATATTTATTTATTGGTGTATTCGTTATGATGTTAAGACTCATTTGCCAAAGGAGTATGATGGATGTTGATTTGTCGGAAACATAGAAAACACATAAAAATTCTTTTTAAGATAACCTCGCAATGCAATCAGTCTTGTGAATACTGTTCAGAAAAACCATTTACAGGTTATCCCTCATTTCAATTGACAAAGGAAGAGATAGTGGATAATTATAATTATCTCAAGAAACGTTTCTCTATCAATTCTGTTATTCTCTCCGGAGGAGAGCCAACATTGCATTCGGAGTATTTCTCGATTCTTGATTTCTTTTTTAATGAGAAAATACCACTTAAGATTATTACTAATCTGCTAAGATTTAATGATTTCTGCTTTCTGAAAGCTCATGAGCGTTACTTTAATTATGTAGATAACTGGCTATTTTATGGTTCACTAAGTGGTGTTTTATCGGATGAATCAAAACAGCGTATATTGGGCTTGGAAAATATTCTTAGAATCAATTTCCCAGTTTCTTTAATAGTGCTTGTGTACCATAAGAATATAAGAGAACTACCAGAATTGGTCCATTATATCAGCAAATTGTTCTCTCTAACTAAAAATGTTCTAAATATTGAATTACGTCTTATATATATAAAGGATGTTCCCTATAGAGTAATCACACATGCTCCTCGTGATTTTAAAGGAGTAATTAGATGTATTACTACATGTCTTAAACTGTTAGGTAATACAGAGAGTCATATAACAATATGGAATTTCCCTCTTTGCTACCTCAATGATACATATAATAGGTACGTAAAACATCTAGACAATAATGTTGAATATAGAAGAAAGATTAAAATCATTAAGATAAACAAACGTTACCAGGTGGATAATTTTAAAGTAAGAGATTTCCAGCAGTTTTTGTTTAAAGATAAAAAATGTGTAAAGTGTGTAAGATTCAATTACTGTAGCGGTATTAATGAAGAGTACATTGTTGATCTCGGATTTCCTGATATCCATCCAATTATAGATTGATAGATTGATATTTTAGCATGCCAGTCGTATTTTTATGATTATAGGTTAGATATAGAAGGAAAGTGTAATAGTTGATAAGTATACTGCCACTACTTAACAAAACAACCATTTTAAGTTAGAATAGGCTCCAGAAAGAAAGGAGGCCTATTCTATGAAAAAAAGACACTGGACCAGCAAGGAAAAGGCGCGTATTGTCCTTGAGGAGCTATCGGGGCAGATTGAGATAGCCAAATTATGCCATAAATATCAGATAGCCCAAACCCAGTATTACCAATGGCGCGACCAGTTCCTGAAATTCAGTCATCAGGCTTTTGAGACTAAAAATATTACTAAGAAAGAGCGGCATTTAGAACAAAAAGTCCAAAAACTAACCAAAATCATCGGTGATTTGACCGTTGAGTTAAAAAAAAGCGAGTACGAGCTATGAAACGAAAAAGGTCACAATCTACCATAAAACGGGATTTACAGTTATTATCCATGATTGAGCCGGTTAAGATTGACCATCCCCTATGGGGATATAGGCGTATCTGGTCATATCTTAAGTACCGCCAGGGATACTCCGTAGGGATTAACCGCATATACCGGGTTATGAAAGAACATGATATGCTGGTTACCCCTCAAGTCCGGCGCAGAGCCAGAAGAGGCCCAACAAAACCTAAGCC
>CAYVYZ010000088.1:0-5087 GCA_964455875.1 uncultured Planctomycetia bacterium
GTAACATAAGGAGGGGTTAGATGTGTTTGAATTTTCTTTCGTAGTCTAATTCCATTCCGTAGGGAAAATCCTGATAGTGGTAGAAAGTTATGGGGATCTCAGCATCTATATATCTTAGGAGAGCTTTTCTAAATTTATTTTTTAAATGGTCAGTAAGAGTTATTCCTTTTTTTAACTGAATTTCCAGTTTAGGCTCATTATTTTCTTTGCTTAAGCGAAAATATCCTGTGGTACAGAAAGCCACTTCAAAATCTTCATATAACCCTTGTTTTACTTCTTCAGGATAAATACGCATTCCTTTGGTCTCTATGAATCTATCTTTTCTTCCTCCTACCCATACACAGGGAAGTTTTAATTCTGGCAGCATGTTTTCGCAATGATGGCGTCTCAGTATTTCTTTTAGTTTAAGGTAAGGTATAACATTGCCTCTGTCTTTGGAATTGTACCGCATAAGAGGTATAAGCATATAGGGGCTGAGCATAGAGAAAACCAATTCTTTTTCTTCTGCATCTTTAGGTAGTGCTTCTAAAAAAATCCGATGGGGATAATAATGAAAGAGCAGGGGAGAAGCTTTTATATCCTTACCAAACAGGTCCTTTTTTAAATCTTCATTTTCCTGGGCAAAGCGGCGTATGTTAATTGTATCGGCTGATTCATGAAAAAGATTCAAATCGAGCTCTGCAATTCCCATCGTAGCACCAATAAGTCTGCCCCTTGAATTATCTAAGTCTAACTCAATAAGGTGGGCAAGATAGGAGCGAAATGATTCTGAGAACCAATCCTCACCAGAAATAAGGCTTATGTTGAGTTTCTTCCAGTTTATATTTTGTTCGTTTCCTTCTTCGGCGAGTTTTTTTAAGAAATGAGGGTCGCTTACAATAAGGGTTTGGTCAAATTTATGAGAAAATTTCTTAATGATAGCCAAAGCCATATCGCTTCTTACACTTGTTTCAGCAATTTTTAAGGATGTATGCACTTTAACCCCCATAGGGATGCAATTGACGAGGAATGTGCGTCTTTTGCTTATCTCAAAGACATAATCCAAGGCAGTATCAATTGATTGAGAAATTCTTTTATAATTCTGGTGGGTATTTATTCCATATGAGTATACTCCTGAAAATCCTGAGCTTGACATTGCCAGTTTCATATTTTTTATCGTACCGCCTACACATAGGCTTTCTATTTCAAAACGTGCAAATGTGTTGTGCTTATCAATTACAGGAACCTTTTCTATAAAAGTTTTTACGTCTTTTATTCTTCTATGGTCAATATTATGCTCTGCCAATATTTTTTTGTAAGCGGGAACTTTCTTTGCTGCACGCCAAAAGGCAGGAATAAGAAGCTTATGGCCATATTCTTCCAACTTGTGGGGATCCACAGAGCATAAAAGTTTTATTATTTTTTTGCGCTGTACTTTCTTTATAAAATCACCGAACATATTATTTTAAAAGCTTCTTTAATAGGATAATAGGCTTTCAAAGTTTTTAGAGAATATTTTCTCTTTGACTTCTTCTGGGACTTCCAGATTATTTATACAGTCAACATAGTCTTTCATTCTGTGAATCTTACCTTCATAGGGCATAGGGAAATCCGTCCCAAAGATAAGCTTATTTTCGCCAATTCTTCTAATTGTAGTATAAGTTAAAAGCTCTGTTATCTCATGGGGATAAGCAGATACATCAAGATAAACGTTAGGGTTTTTTTCTACCACCATAAAGGTTTCGTTATGCCACAGAGTTCCTAAATGCGTAAGGATAATCTTTAGCTTAGGAAATTGCACAGCAATTTTATCTATAAGGATAGGGTTTGCCTGGCTTAACTTTACCATAGAGCCAAAAGGTGTAGAACCAACATGAAAGACTACTGGTATGTTAAGCTTGTTTGCCTTCTCGTATATCGGCCACATCATCTTATCGTCGGGATAAAAGTTTTGCAGGGGAGGGTGGAGCTTTAGCCCTTTAAGGTTTAGCTTCGTTATTGCTTCTTCCAGGGTGTTAGGGGCATTATTGTCTTTAGGGTCTAACGAGGCAAATCCGATAAATTTATCAGGATAGTCTTTGCAGATTTTGGCGACAAATTCATTAGAGGCGTAGATAATAGGAGCATAGCAGGCAAATAGTACTGATTGGCTAATTTGTGCTTCCTGCATTTGCTTAAGTATGTTGTCTAAAGAAATGATATTCATTGTCTCTTTGAGGTTTTGAAATGAAGCGATGGTGCTTAAGGTTTCTAAATATTTTTCCTTGTCAGTTATCTTATCCACCTCTATAAGGTGAACATGGGCGTTGATTATTTTCATGACTATACCTCCTGGGTAGGAATACTATTGTTAAAAGGGTCATAAAGTGAAAAATTAGGAGATAGAGAAATCTTTCCCCATCCTAACGCTATCTTCATTACTTCGATACTCATCAAGACAGCATTTAACCACACCATCGGGGCAAAAGAAGGAATTTTGCCTTCCATAATTCTTTGAACAGCGATAGCTCCATAAAACTTTTCAATTCCTTTTATTTTTTTAAGTGTAGAGAGCATATAATTCTTTAGCTGTTTAAATTCCTCTTCTGGTATAGAAGAAATGTTCCGTCCTTTGGTAGGAAGATTATATACTTCTTCCAGAGAAGGAGTATTTTTTGTGAATACACGGACATTACCAAAAGGAAGGGCCCATCCTTCTATAAGAGGAATGTCTGATTGGCTACAGACACGGCTTATTATTACAATGGGCTTTATAGAATCAAGAGCTAACACCGCAATATTTACTTCTTTAAGAATGTCTTTAATATTGTCTTCATTAACATCCATATACTTTTCTATTTTAATCTGAGGGTTAATCTTTTTTAGGAATGTTTCGGTTACGTCTATTTTATTCTTATCCAGTGTATCTGTAAAAGCATATATCTGGCGGTTGATATTAGAAGTATCAAATTTGTCACAATCAACAATTTTAAATGATTCTATCCCTGAACGTGCCAGCACTTCTGTGATTACACCCCCCAATCCTCCTACTCCAAAGACGGCAATGCACAGCTTTTGGAGTGTTCTTTGCTGTTCATCGGTAAGCAAGCCAATATTTCTTTCTATAATTTTCTCATAGTAACTATTCATAAACGCTTCCTTTGGTTAGAAAAAGTACTTTAATTCTGTGTAGTATAAATTTTGATAACTGCCGAATTCAGCATCTGTTTTGCCCCAGAAAAACTGAGCCCCTAAGGATACATCAAGGTTCGTAAATACATTATAGCTTATTTGGGGGTTTAAAAAAACACTTTTTCCGTCAATATCATAGATTAAATAATTGTTAAAAGTTACAAGGGGGCTAATTTCATATTTGACCATAAAATTTAAGAGGTGTCTGTTCAGGGAACGAACTTTTTGTGAATATTGATATGAAGACAAGAATAGACTTCTATTGCGAGAATACCCCCCGTTGTAGAAATATTCGAATAAAAGATAGAGCTTAGTTGAAATAGTGTAATCTGTCCCTATAGCTAGCCGTACAAAATTATTTTTATCGTCAGGATGGGTATAGGTGATTTCTGCCCTTAATCCTGCATTAAAAAGGTAACCGTCAAAGCCAAACCCTAAAATCTCATCTTTTGTTAACTCTCCCAATACGAACATTAAGTCATAATCGTTTAGTTTTCCTGTAAGACGTATAGCGAATTTTGATTCATCGCTGTTTCTTTTGGGGGCCAATATTATGTTTAAAGAGGAAAAGCCGTTTAGGAAGTATTCGAAGTTTAGTGCATCTGTGCCTATTTTCTCATCCTGCTCTAAGTCCAGGGGGCTAATAGGATTGAATAAGTCAAGTGGTCCGAAAAAACGCATTCTTGAGAAATCTATATTCTGTTTTCCGAGGGTCAGACGTATATTGTCTCTTTTGTATTTAAGATAGGCGCGATAGAGAGAATGTCTTATGTAGGTGTGCTTTCTGTCTCTTGAAGTATAATCGCCGTCCATAAAAGCCAGTTCTTTCTGATTCTTTTGGCGAATTATGCTGAAATCAGGATTGTTATATAGGTCATGCAGCATAACCTCATTATCTAATGACAGGATTATCTTTAAAGAAGGAGAAAATTTGAAATCTATTTTTAATCGCAGGCGGTTAAGGTCGGTAAAGAAATTCTCTTTACTTTGAGTTGCCTTTGATAATGAAAGGATATTTTTATAGTATCCGCTTATGGTCAGTTCTTCTGCATAAGAGAGGAATAATGGCATAGCAAGAAATAGAAGAAGAATTATTTTTATTCCTTTTTTCATTATTAATTTATGATTTTTCCATCACGAAGGGTATATACTCTTTTTGCTTTTTCTATCACCATTCTGTCGTGAGTAGAGAATATGAAGGTGATATTTCTCTCCTCGTTTAGTTGTTGCATAATTTCTATAAGGGAGGAGGCGTTTTTTGAATCAAGGTTTGCTGTGGGCTCATCAGCGAGCACTATTTCAGGGCCTGAAGCAATCGCTCTTGCCACTGCCACTCTCTGCTGTTGCCCGCCACTTAACTGACTTGGTCTTTTGTTGATGCAGTCTCCTAAGCCAAGTTTCATTAGGAGATTTTGCGCTATTGTTCTTCTTTTTGTCTTTTCTATGCCCTGTAAAAGCATTACATACTCTGTGTTTTCTAAGGCAGTAAGTGTGGGAATAAGATTGTAAGCCTGGAAAACAAACCCTATCTTTTTAAGCCGAAACTCTGAAAGGGAAGCCAGGCTTAAAGATGTAATGTCTGTATCTTTGTAGATAATGCTGCCCTTATCAGGTTTATCCAATGCTCCCAGGAGATTAAGAAGAGTGGTTTTCCCTGAACCAGAAGGGCCGGCGATACTTACAAAGTCTCCTTTTCCTATTGTGAAATCAACGCCATTTAAAGCAGGAGTTCTTATTTTTCCTGTTCGGTATGTCTTATGCAAGTTTTTTACTTCAATGAGTTTCATGATTGATTAATAGTCTATAGTCATATGTTATAAAGACACAAGGTCACCACGTCACCAGGTCACAACGTCACCCGTCACAAAGTCACAAGGTCACCACGTCACCCGTAAATAGTCAATAGTCAACGCGGTTCTCGTTACGCGTTACTCGTT
>CAYVYZ010000089.1:0-4974 GCA_964455875.1 uncultured Planctomycetia bacterium
AGCTTTAATTTAAGATCTTTTGAAACATTGGGATCTGTCCTTGCCTTTCTTAACTCTCTAGCAACTGTTTTATGCCCACCCCCTGGCATTGATCCGCCCCTGTGTCCTTTGATACCTTTGTGATGCCAATTACCCGATCCAGGGCCACCCTCGGTTATAAGATTAATAATTTCTTTTGCTATTGTTGTTCCTATACTCATATGCTAAGTTCCTCTTTTATTAATCTGTCTTTCTTACAATCACAATACATCTTTCCGTATCGCTATCATAATGAACAACATTAATAACCTTATATCGATCACCATCGTATTCTACAAAATCAGTCAACTTTACTTCTTTATAAAAAACCATTTTTTTATCGCCTTGCTGTAAGACACCATTACTTGCGTTTACTTCCTTTAAGGATACGCTCCCAACCAATACATCTAAGTTTGACAATCCAGTAACCTGCTCTTTTGAAGGGGGAATACCAACATCAGGGTGACCAGAATCTGTTTCTGTATATCTAATAATAGAAGCTTTTTTATTAAATTGCATAGAACGTAAAACATCCCACCCGCGCCTTAATGTGGTTCTTGCACTTTTTACAACAGTGCTTGATAATCCTGCATTAGTAATATCTATTTCAGACATTTTATTTTTTTACCTTCTTTCCTTTAAGATTTTTCCTTAAATCTCCAAAGGAAGCTCCCCAGTTAAGACCTTTTATTTTTTTAAGTTTCTCTATATCTTCCTCCGTTTCTGGGGTATAATAAGTTATCCATTTTTTACCTGTTATATCTTTTACTTTTTCTATTATCATATATTATCCCTCTTTTATTTATTTATTACTATAAATTCTTTCTCGTTATAAAAATCTGGGACTGTATGGGCTTTATAGCTTGCGAATATGTTTTGCCTTTTTATTTTTGCTTTTTCTATATAAAACCCAAACTTTTTTGCTATTGACTGATCTTCTGTGTAAGACATTAGTATACCTTTTACGCTATGTTGTCCGTTCCCACGATACAGAACAAAAGAATCTTTTTTCTGTTTTTTTAATTTTTCTTGGGTTGTTTTATAGATATCTCTGATAGCTTTTTGGAGCCTTTTCTTCTCTACTGCATTGAGTTCTACAGGTTCATGAGGTTTTAGTTTTGAAAAATATTCTATTCCTTTTGCTTTTAAAACTCTTTTTGCTGTTTTTACGAGTAAGGTTGCGATAGGATTCCCCCCTGTTTGTCCTTCCCAACTTGCCATTAGGTGTTTTTTTAATGGTTCATTATTAGTATCGGTTACTTTGCTATTTAGACCTAATATTGTGAGATAATTAGCTTTTTCCCAAAAAGATACTTCATCGTTTTTGCGTCTATTGTAAATAGCGTCTATATCTTTTTGTGAAAGTCTTTGTAAACACCTTTGTAATAAATACGGGGGCATCCCAACTGTGGATTTTTCTGATACCAAAAGACATTTTATTTTCTCTTCGGGGGTAATGTTTTTAGCTATTTTCCTTCCCCATTTTCTTTCATGAGGTTTTAGTATATAGAATTCTGCATTTGGAATTCCCTTATTGTCTATGTATTTATTGATAAAATTATCTGCCTTTTCGTAAGATGTTATCATAGATATTGAAGATCTCGCAACTGTTGGGAATAGATATTTTACTGACAATGCTTGCTTGTCAGTTGGTAATCCATCTTTATCTAAAACCAAAAGAGACTGTTGCTTTTCTTTTGCTCTTTGCTTAACTTGGTTTGATAATTTGGGTTTTGCTTTTGTATTTCTTAATGATTGGGTAATAGCTTTGCGACCACCTCCCGGCATTGATCCGCCCCTGTGTCCTTTAATGCCTTTGTGATGCCAATTGCCTGAGCCAGGACCACCTTCGGTTATAAAATTAATAATTTCTCTTGCTATATCTAATGCTATGTTGTTCATTTTTACCCCGTTAGCACAATGTTTGCATTTCCGCCTAATAATAGCTTAAACCTTTTTTCGTATTTTTCAGACATTTTTCCCCATATCGAATTATTTATATTAACAGACTCACCTTGTGATGACACGGAATTTACCCTATTTGAAAATATCATCATTTCAGTTGCTTTCCATAAACAGCCATCTATAAAAACATCCTCATCATCGTCAGAAACGGATAATATAGATGTATGTCTATACGTATACAAAAAGTATATCTTATCCCCGCTTGAGGAAGGGGCAGGGATAAGCACTAATATTTTGGCATCATCTCCACGATCCCAGAATTCCCAATCAGATCCATATTTGCGTTTAAAGTAATCGAGTTTTTGCAGATATTGATTTGTTATGGCAGGGTTATCAAAGAGAGATATCCCTGAAAGTCTTCCCATTGCAAAATCATTTCCTAAAATATTAGGGAAATCTGTATCAAAATACTGCCCTGACATACCATAAAAACAATCAATAATACTAATTATACTTGATTCAACGTTAGTGGCTATGTCAGAATCTGTTACGTTGTATTCACCTGTATCTTTTGTTGTGGTTATATATCCTATTTTTTTACGGGGTTTGTATTGTGAATATTGATAAAGTGTATCTTCTATAACATCTCCTAATTGATCGTCTGTTATCTCTGTAGTTGACACATTTCCTAATTTGCGTCTGATCTTTTCTTTTAGTAAGGCTTCTGTTTTTGTCATTTAATACTCCTATCTAAAATTCCTTTAACATTTACTATATCTGTATAAAAAGGCTTTTAGTCATTTTTTAGGAAAAATATCTTAATTTCTTTACCACTTCTTTTTCTGATTCTAAAATTCTTTTTACTGGCTTCCCTATTGCTTTCTCTATCGCTCTTATCCCTTTAACTAATTTATCTAATCCTTGTGGCTCCACTGCGGCAGAATGATCTGTCCCCCACATCGATCTATCAAGAGTAATATGTCTCTCAATAGCAATAGCTCCCAAAGCTACAGCTGCAAACGTAGTTGTTAATCCCGCTTCATGCCCTGAATAACCGACATCGCAACCAAACATCTCTTGGTATTTCTGAATAAGAGACAAATTTAGATCCTCAATATTAGCAGGATAAGAACTAACACAATGCATTAAGACAAATGGACAATTGTAATTATTGAAAATATTAACTGCGTTTTTTATATCATCTATGGTGCTCATTCCAGTGGATATAAAAGTCAACTTTCCTATTTTTGCAACTTCGATAAGGTAGTCTGTATAAGTTAACAGAGCAGATGGAATTTTGTGAAATGGCGCATAGAATTTTTCTAAAAACTCTAAAGATTGAAAATCCCAAGCAGAAGCAAACCATGGTATGCTTAGTTTGTTACAATATGCATCTATTTCTTTATATTCATCCTCGCCAAATTCTACCTTTTTTCTGTATTCCAAGTAAGTAATCTCGCCCCAGGGGGTTTCACGCATTTTATTCTTTACACTTTCTGGTACACATATATCTGGTGCTCTTTTTTGGAATTTAACAGCATCTACTCCTGCTTTATGAGCTATATCTATAAGTTTTTTTGCAATATCTAAACTACCATTATGGTTTATACCAATTTCGGCAATTATAAATGTTTTAGAAAATGCCATTTAACTTTCTCCTCATAAGCATATCAACAATGGCAAGATCTATTTCGTCATCAACTTCATAGCTTTCTATTTTGGGAACATTAACGTAATAGACAGGGTGATATAATCTTATCCCTTTTAGCCATGCACGGGGTGGTGCGATATATACTGCTCCTGTTTCTTTCAAGAATGGTTTCATATCTTGCCTGCGATATCTAATTATCCTAAAAGGATTGAAAATATTCTTATCGTTTTGGTTTTGCTCACCTATATATCCAAACTCTTTAGTTATAGTTACTACACTGCAATTCCCTTGTTTATTTTTGTAGAGCATAACCGCCTCTTTGATTGATTCTGGAGATGTAAGAGGGCTTGTTGGTTGTAACAATGCAATCCCCATGGCTGATTTTAAGTTTTGTGATTCTATTGCATGCGCCACGACACTCTCTGATGTAGCAGTATCGGATGCAAGGTTAAGAGGTCGATTGATAATCTTTAATGCAGGGAAATAACTTAAAGCAATATCCTTAATCCTTCTCGATTCTGTAGACAAATAGATATCTTTAAAAACGTTGGATATTATTGCAGATTTAACAATCCAGTACAAAAGTGGTTTATCGTTAACATTAGAAATGTTTTTGAGTTTTATCCCTTTTGACCCTTCTCTGGCTGGAATAATTGCATATACATCAAAGCTAAACATTGTCATCTAAAATATCCTTTATAAACTTTATAAAATCTTTAGAGTTATTCCCCATTTTTGCTAATTTTGTTACTATTTCGTATTGCTTGCCTAAATCCTGATTAGTTGCCTTTAACATTTTTTTTGTTACTGGAACCAATTGATGTCTATTGAAAACATTCCAATAAAGATTGGGATTTTCCTTTATACGATTATAATCTATTTTGGCAACAGGAATTCTCATAAAGCCAGCTTCACAGCAAACGGTAGAATAAATAGAAAGCACCACTGTTGATTTAGCCAATGCCTGTTCAATAGGCTCTTCGTTTGATAATGTTGCTTTTCCTTTAAATTTTACCCTTCTAATAAAAGGCTCTGCGTCTCTATAATCCTTAAATCTCACAACGAGATTATAATCTGGGAAAGCATCTGGAATAATTTGCATAATATTTCTTGTTGCCCAAATATCTTTTTCTCTTTCATTGTTAAACCAAACCCTTGGGGATGAGACAAAAAGTATTGTTTTATTCTTTTCTCTTTGCCTTTTGGATAAGGTTTTATTCTTATATTTATCTAATATCGGATATCCCGTTACCCTTATCCTCTTTTTTGGAAACGTAGGGTTTAGTTTTAATATTTTTTTTCTCGTAAATTCACTAAAAGAAGCCACATAATCACTTAAGATCGGCTGGAAGGATTTATAATTTGTATCAGGATCGAGCACTTTCCTTAAACTGCTATGA
>CAYVYZ010000090.1:0-4958 GCA_964455875.1 uncultured Planctomycetia bacterium
AAAGTGCTCTACCATACCACAAATTATTTCTCATGTCAACATTGATACCCAAAGCTTACCTTAATGCCTTAAAGACGATACTAATGTAAAACGTTTATAAATTAACAAGAACCCAACTGCTATTGAGGGTTTCTTTTAAGAAGGGATAGAAGAGATTCCATCTCTTCATCTTTTATAGAAAAACTTTCTCTTGATGAAGGAAACCTTCCTTCTTTTACGTCATCGATAAAATCTTTAACGGCTCTATCAATAAGAGGGGCCAAATCTATATACTTACGGACAAACTTAGGTGTTAATCTACTATACAAACCCAACAAATCATAAAGGACTAAAACCTGGCCATCACACGCACTACCTGCCCCAATCCCAATAGTAGGAATTGCTATGCTTTCTGTAATAAGCTGAGACACTTTTGTAGGAACGCATTCAATAACAATACTAAACACACCAAGCTCAGAAAGAATCTTAGCCTCTTCTAATAAAGCGGCAGCTTTTTTTGCATCTTTGCCCTGAACACGAAACCCTCCCAGCTTATCAGCTGTCTGGGGAGTTAGCCCAATGTGGCCCATAACCGGGATATTATTCTTAACTAAAAGGGCAGTTGTATCTTTGCAATGCTTAAACCACTCTATTTTTACTGCATCTGCCCCTGCCTCTTCAATGAACTTTTTAGCGTAATACAAAGCCTTACTTTTATTTATTTGATAACTCTTATAAGGCATATCTGCAACAACAAGTGCTTTCTTAGCCTCCCTTACTACTGCACGGGTATGATTAATCATCTCTCTAATGCTTACCTCTTTTGTATTTTCAAGCCCTAAAACCACATTAGCCAAAGAATCTCCCACAAGAAGAATGTCAACTCCTGTCTTATCAACAATTGAAGCAAAAGAAGAGTCATAACAGGTAAGCATTGTTATTTTTTCTTTGCCCTTCTTAGAGATTATATCCTCTATGGTGGCTTTATTTAAAGACATACATCTTCCTTCCTTCTTTAGTTTTTGTCACTACAAAAATCTTCATTGTCGAAGGTACCCTCTCAAGAAACTCTTTTATGCCTTTAACCCCCATAACGAAGAAAGCAGTAGCTAAACTATCAGCAGTAGTACAGTTTTTTGTTACTACTGTTGTGCTTAAAATATTACCGCCTACAGGAAAACCTGTCTTAGGGTTTATGATATGAGAATAACGCTTATCCTTATAGAGAAAAAATTGTTGGTAATTGCCTGACGTAGCTATTGCTTCATCAGAAAGCAAAACTGTATCTATTATGCCTTCCTTTGACTCAGGATCCCTTATTCCTACTTTCCAATAAGAATCTTTATCATTTCCTAAACAGTAAATGTCGCCGCCGGCATTTATTAAAGCACTGTTTATGCCTTCTTTCTTAAGACGCCGGGCTGCTTTATCTACCATATAGCCTTTAGCTATCCCAGAAAGGTCTATCACTAATCCTTTCTTCTTGATTGCTACTGTCTTATCTCTAACATTCACCTCTATAAAATCCATCCCCCCTGATTCTTTAAGCTCACCGATTTTTTCTTTCGAAGGCATACCCTTTATATCCTTATTCTCCATTAACTTTTTCCAGAATCCGTATAGCCTGCCCATAGAAACATCAAAACTTCCGTTTGTAAGCTTATATACCTGCTTTGAAAGTAACAACAGTTCTATCAACTCATCTGACGCCTTAAAAGGCTTATTGTAGGTTCTGTTAAGCCGGGCTAACTCTGAATTTCTGTCATAAGCATTAAATATTTTATCCAGTCTTCTAAACTCATCATAAACAATTTGTGCCGCCCTCCTATCATAAGAAATTACCGTAAGATATGTCCCTGAAATTACAAAAGTCTTCTGGTAGGGAAGCCTGCTGCAGGAAGATAAAATAAGGGCACCAATAACAATTATTATTTTCCTAACCATTTTAATAGTGCGCTTAAACTTAAACAATTTAGCAAATCATCACTTTCAAGCCAGCCACGGCGTGCAACACTTAAACCCAGCTCCATCATCTCCAGCTGATTTAATATATGGGCGTCAGTGCCAATAGACAATTTTACTCCTTTTTTCTTCGCCCATAAAGTATTTATATCGTTTAAATCCAGACGATGCGGATAACAGTTGATTTCCAAGGCGGTATGATAATCTTTTGCTGCTTTAAGAATCTCCTCCAAATCAATATCATAAGCCTCTCTTGTCCCCCAGAGCCTACCTGTGGGATGACCAATAATATGGACATATTTATTCTTACAGGCAGAAATAATTCTTTTGGTAAGCTGCCTCTTTGACTGTTTAAAACCAGCGTGAATTGAAGCAATTACCAAGTCGAATTCTTTCAATATGCTATCAGGGTAATCAAGTTTCCCATCGCTTAAAATATCAACTTCTGTCGCACACAACAAGCGAATATTTTTGTATTTTTTGTTTATCTTCCTTATTTCTTCTATTTTTTCATAAACCCTCTTTTTTTCTAAACCGCCAGCGATTTTAAGCGACTGAGAATGGTCTGCTACGCCAATATATTCGTATCCCTTCTTTAAACCCGCCTTGGCAATTTCTTCAAGAGAAGCGGTCCCGTCGCTATACACAGAATGAACATGAAAATCGCCTTTAATATCCTTTAATTCTACAAGATGGGGGAGCTTATTTTTCAAAGCTGCTTCTATCTCTCCCCTGTCTTCCCTTAACTCTGCAGGGATAAAGCTGGTGCCCATAAGAGAAAAAATTTCTTCCTCGGTTCTTCCCGCAACTCTCTTTTCCCTCCCCTTTTGTAAAAATACTCCATACTCATTAATCTTATAATTTTTCTTTACGGCAAGCTGACGAAGTTTAATATTAAACTGTTTTGAGCCGGTAAAATACATTAAAGCTGCCCCGAAACTTTCTTTATCAACCACTCTCACATCAACCTGTATGTTATGCTCTCTTGCCAACACAGAAGATTTGGTTTCCCCATGAGCAATCACTTCTTTTACCTGAGGCAATCTTACAAAGTAATCCATAACTTTCTTTGGTTTCTTAGAAATAATCAAGATATCAATATCCTTTACGGTGTCTTTTTTTCTACGCAAAGAGCCAGCTACTTCTACAGCCTCTACTTCTTTTAAGCTCTTTAATTTCCGGATAAATTCATCGGCAACCTGCATAGCGAAATACAACGGTGTTCTTTCTCGCCCCTGGCGAATAAGAGCGATTCCCTTAAGAATATTCTCCTCTGTCTTTTCTTTTATCCCTTCAAGGTGATGTAGCTTTCCTTTCCTCGCTGCCTCTTCGAGTTTATCAATATTATCAATGTGCAATTTATCATATATATATTTAACTGTCTTCGGCCCTACACCGGGAATCTCCATCATAATAAGAAGCCCTTCGGGAATCTGCTTTTTTAAATCCTCATAAAAAGATAAGGTCCCAGTCTCAATTATCTCCTCTATCTTCAAAGCCAAATCTTTTCCTATGCCAGAAATGCTGGTAAGCTCACCGCGCTTCAGAAACACTTCTAAGTCTTCAGCTAAACTATCAATATTCAGAGCTGCCCTTTCATAAGCTCTTATCCTAAAAGGGTTATCTCCTTTTAGTTCTAAGAGCTTAGCAATGTCCTTAAAGATTTTAGCAATTTGTGCGTTTTTCATCTTAAGGCCTACCTCACCTTAGAACCCCCACCCCTCTTTGAAACATAAGAAGCTGTTACTTTATTGGTAATGCCACCCCGTGAGGTAAATTCTGCCTCCACAGTAATTTCACGCGGGCTAAGAACGCGCTTTAAATCTTCCATTATTTTATTCACAGCGTGTTCATTATATACCTTAACACTTCTAAAGGCATAGAGGTAATATTTCAGCGATTTAAGCTCAATAAGTTTCTTATAAGGAACATATGTTATAGTAAGCTGAGCATAATCGGGTAACCCTGAGAAAGGACAAAGACACGTAAACTCAGCAGTTTTGAGGTTAACCTCTATTCTATTTTTGGGATATTCGTAGGGAATAGTTTTTAAGATAGATATATCTATGTCTCTGGGTAAAAAAGTATTGCCTTGCGTCTTCTTTGCCTTCTCCTCTATATCCGATGGTTTTCTGTCTTTGTATATCATATCTTTCCTCCTTTATGTAAAATATACTATTATGTCCATATTAGCCTTAAGATACTATATAATAAACTTCCTATCATCTACCTCATAAATTATAGTATATTTTTCTAAAATAGCAATGAATCAAAGATTATAAAAAGGGTCAAAGTGCAAGTGGTATTGAGAAAACTTCTGCAGAATAAAAATAATTTCTTTATGGCAAGATATACTGGGGTTAATCCTTAAAATATGCGGAAAATCGTTATGCTGAATATAATGGATAACAGAAGATGTTTCCAAACTTATTGGATAAGTATCCCTACGAATGGCCTTGCACTTTTTACATATAATTCCCCCACTTGAAGGGCTAAAATATATCTCCTCCTCATAGGGACAATGGCAATTTATACAAAGGCTAAACTCAGGCTTAAACCCTGAAATGGTGAGAAATTTAATCATAAAAATACAAATGAGTTTGCCCTCATCGTAACTATTTAAACTCTCAAGGGAGTTTTTAAGAAGAAAGAATACACCAGGATGGCTATCTAAGACAGCCGTCCCTTTATCTATAACCCGTGCAAATACAGAAGCAGCTATATTCTTCTTTATATCCCTGCGCAAGAAATCATAACCGTCCAGAAGCTCGGCATAAGAAATAAGCCATATTTCACTGCGGCGAGGATAAAGAATGAACTCATTAAGGGTAAACACATCCAAAGAGGAAGAAAACTCTTTTTTCCTGGTGTAAAACCCCTTAAAAAGCCCATTAACCTTGCCAAACTTTTTGGTGTATATAGAAGCAAGAAGGGAAGTCTCTCGAAAATTAACCCTGCGTATTACATAACCTAAATCTTTATCAACCATATAGTAGCCCTTAGTTTATAGCTCTTAG
>CAYVYZ010000091.1:0-4934 GCA_964455875.1 uncultured Planctomycetia bacterium
TAAGACGTAGTCTTAGTTAAGGCTTTCAGGCCGGAGCGAGTGATGTAAATGCTTTTAATGCAGGTTTCGTCGTCGTGGGGAGACTTGGCATCATAGCGAATGCTGTGTTTCTTCTCGGCATTAAAAATAAGTTCTTCTGTTCTTTTTGTCATAGTTTAAACCTCCTATTCAAGAACTTTTAGTTTGTTGCAAACTCTTGCTCCTATAGGTGCAGGTCTGGTGGCTAATAAATCGCGAAAGTTACGCATACCGGGAAGTTCCCATGGCGTTGCTCCCATATGAGCAAAAACTCTTCTAGGTTGTTTTAATTCAGCTAAAGGTTGCACTCTGATAATTTTAACAAATAAATCGTAAAGTTCATCAAGAACGAAGTTTTCTGCATGTTCTTTTTCAAGAAAAATGAATAATCCTTCAGTTCTAGGAGCCTTCTCAACGATGGCTTCTTTGTGATACTGCGGAAAGTATTCGGGATAAGCGTTTAGCAATTTTTGGAGAGTATAACCATCGCAGGTTCTTTTTGCTAAAATAACATTAGTTCCATAACGAGTTTTTGGATCAACTACTTTATAGGCAATCTTTTCCATGACAAATCTCCTTAAAGCTAGTCGAAGGGATGACCAAGTTTTTGCATCAGCTTTATATACTTATAATATTCCTTAATCTCTTTTTTATTATAGTTGAACTCGTTTCCTATCTTTTTGTAGTTAGAGAGCCAAAAGTCGATCGAATAAGCGTTGCACCCTATTGCCAATCTTGTTTTGCTACGCCAGTATACAGGATGTCTTGAGCCATGAATTATTGGTAGAGAACGTTGTAGCTTGAGATTATTATCTAACACAACTCCGCCTGGTATGCTTTTGTAAGAAGCTAAAGTAAAGTTACACCTTAATGTTACACGGGAGTCTATCCAAGCATTATGTTCAATCAGGCAGTTAGCGCTTATGCGGCAACAAGGACCGATATGCGCATTTCTTTCGATGATAGTAGCGGATTTAATTATTGTATGAGGACCAATAAAAACATTCCTTTGAATTGTTACATTGTCGTCAATATGCGTGTTGGGGCCGATAAAAGTATTATTGTCAAGAAAGACATTTTTATTTATTAGATTCGGATTACCTATGAAGATTTCTACATCCGAGTCTGGCTTATGGTAGTATTTGGTTTCTGGATTGATTGGCCAAGATAGGACTTCTTCCAGTGGATATTTAGGCCGTGATAGAACTTTTGTTAAGGACATTTAAATCCTCCTTAAGTTAGTTGAATGGTTGACCAAGTTTTATCATTAACTTTATGTACTCATGATATTCTTCAATCTCCTTTTCGCTATAGCCAGCGATTTCTCCCATCTTTCTATACTTTTCAAGCCAAAAGTCGGTAGGATAGGCATCACAGCCTATCGCCAATCTTGTTTTGCTACGCCAATAGACAGCGTGCTTTGATCCGTAAATCACCGGCAGAGAGCATAGTAGCTTGAGATCACTATCTAATAGAATTCCGCTTGGTATGTCTTTCTCAGGAGCTAAAGTAAAATTGCGTCCTAATATTACGCTGTTTTCTACCCGAGCATCACGTCCTATTAGACTATTGGCCGCTATGCGGCAAAAAGAACCAATACGTGCGTATTTTTCGATAGTAATGTTAGATTCGATTGTTGTATAAGGGCCGATAAAAACATCTTTTTGAATTACTACGTTGCTGTTGATAAGAGTGCTTGGACCGATAAAAACTCTATCGCCGAGCCAAACATTCTCTTTAATAAGATGTGGACTTCCGATAAAGATTTGAAAGTCTGAATCGGGTTTGTGATAGTATTTGGTTTTTGGATCTATCGGCCAAGATAGTACTTCTTCGGCACGAAACATTGTTTTGAAAAGGTCTTTTGCAGGAGTCATTTTTAGCCTCCTTAATCAAACATACTAATTAAATGTTCATATAATCTTACGGTGCCCATGTAGTTAAGATGCTTAGCGATCTTCATGAGAAGGCAGCATCTTCTAATTACCAAAAGCGTGTAGACTTCATTTGCGAAGTCTGTAGCAAATTCATCATCGAGTTCTGTTAGTTTATCTCTTAGATTTTTTAAGATTTGTCTTTCTTCTCTTATAGCTTTTTCTACTTTTTGAATAAGTTCTCTTTGTTCAGGCGTGATCGTTTGGAGTTTTATCACTTTAGCCATAGCTAATCTCCTCTAAGGCATAATTTTTAAAAATGTACCAAAGCGTGGTGCTTTAGTTTTTGGAAAGACGTGTTGGTAGGATACTAAAACTCTCTTACCGGGTAGGCTATCTCGGATTTTCCAAAGATAGTTTCTATCTTCGTCTGTCATTCCTGATCCTACACTAAACACAGTACCTTCATCGCTGGTGCAGACTAAGGCACCCATGCGGCCTTTAGGATTGCCATATTTATCTTTTTCTTCTTTCCATGAGATTATTGGATAGATATCTCGCTTTTTAGGTTTGTATTTCATCATATAATTTGACAGCCGCTTGCGAACATAGGGCATGTCAACGTTTCGAATGATGAAACCCTCATAACCTAATTGGCGGAATTGATCATAGAGCTGCATGAGTTCATCGAAAGTTTCTATTAGATAGCAATCTACTATCTTAATATTGTCTGAATAACTAATGTATTCTTTTAAGGATTGCAGGTCTAATAGTCTCTGCAGTTGAGGTTTATCAGATACGATGTCAAATATGTGATATTCCATATCTTCAAAGTCTGGATGTAGGTTGGTCGTTCGAGATACGATGCTCTGTATATCGTTGAAGTCCATGCCGTGAACATACAGCTCGCCATCGAGTTCGATGTTGCCAAGGTTGTAAGATTTTAGTTCCATGTTAATATGCGGCACGCTTACGAATTCATTAACTTCGCTTGTGTAAAGGATAGGATTGCTATCCGTTATAACCGCTCGACAGCGTTCGCCATCAAGCTTTGGCTGAACGAGATATGGGGGATTCCATCGTTCCATTCTTCTTTGCTCGAATGGAACAGCTAACATTATTCCAGCTCTTTTTGAGCCTTCATAAGTATACCATTCTTTTGTTGTCATAGGGAAAACCTCATGTTTTGAAGTTTTTCATCTTTTAAACATAAACTCTGCGTTTATTGTCTTGAGGGGTTGCTTTCCATGTTTTCATATTTACGATGGCCCAATCTCTATGTTGTTTAGTTAAAAGGCTGATAGAATACCCTCGACCTATCGGTTTTAAAGATGAGTTATCTATCAGCTTTTTAGGGAATCTTTCGACATGGCCATAAAAATATAGCTTCCTGGGAGAGGCAACATCATTCGCCCAGACGCCCAAGAGCATGACCGCTTCGTCAGTCTGGTGATTTTTGATGATTACCATAACCTAATCTCCTATTCTAAAACAAGAAGGGAGTCGCAGACATAGCTACCGTAGGGAGCTTTTCTGACATTTAGAATGCGAAGATCTGTATGTTCATACCAGCTTACTAAACGATAAGGTGTATTTCCGATATGACAGAAAACTTTTTTCGGTTTATGAACTTCGGATAAGGGTTTTACCTTGATGATTTTTACGGGACGATGGGGTAACTCCCATTCTATAAATTCTTCTGCGCGTCTTTTTTCTAGAAAGATAAATAAGCCTTCGGTTCCAGAAGCTTTATGTACTGTAGCTCCTTTGTGATAAGTCGGAAAAAGGTTACTATGTTCTTTTAACAGTTTTTTAACTTGTGCCTGTTTGCTTGCCAAGCTTTCGTAAATAGTTAAGTTGGTTCCGTATCTTTTCCATTTACGCACGACTTTATAAGCGATACCTGTTGTTGCCATGATATCTACTTCCTCCTGTCTTTTAGTTAATGTTAACTAACATATCTACTACAGAACTCAGATAGCGGCTATCTGAGCTCTATGAAAAACATGTTGGTAATTTCGTCAAAACGAAATAGTGAAAAGGTTTTACAAAAGGGAATGGCACAGAATAAATCTTGTACCATTCCCAATTCGTTCTTTTTTATACTGTTTTAATTAAAAAATAAAGAATTCCGCTGGTGAAGCCTAATAGATAAGTCATAATGGTGATGAGCAACTTCTGCAGTTTCAATTGCCGATGAGGCTGACTCGGATAATATTCCATGCTTAGCAGCATAGCTCTTTCTTCTGGGGAAACTTGTGTTATGTCCATAGCTTTCTCCTATAATGACTCCAGGTCATTTTTATCGTAGACGTTTAGGGTTATATCGTTATTCGCTTTAGGTGCTGGTACAGCGGAAGTAACATATCCCCATGGAACATGAGGAACATCTTTATTTTCAATATAGCCGATTGGCTTAACCGCTTTGATTAGGCCATTTTGGAATTCTAATATCTTAAATAGCTCTAAATAATCTGCTGTTTCATGCGGTGAAACGACTATTCTTTTCATTTCTCCTCCTATTTATTGGTTGGCTTGGACGCCTATCCGTCCAAGCCGATTAGCAGACAGGAGGCCGCATTAGCGGCACCGAGGATAGGCTCGGTATAGGTAAAAGCGAGGAGCTGGATTGTTAGCCATCTAACTTAATCCAGCCTTGGGGAGTCTTTTGATATTTTTGGCCAAATCCTGTGCCTAAACCACGACCGTATGTGTTATGACAGATTGGACACATGTAGGCCCAATAACCGAATTGCGTTTTGCCATCAACGAAGGCGTCTTCGATGAGGCTTTCGCATAGGTCACATTTAGCAGGTGGTTTACTTAACCATTTTTTAGTCATGATTAAAATTTCCTATCAAACAAGTCTACGAGGTCAGGGAAGTCTGCTATGGCTTCGCTATCTTGTAGATAGTCTATCACGCCATCGCTATTTGGATAGTCATGATATTCGCTGTAGTCCATAGAAGATATGTCTTCAAACAGCGAGTAGTTGTTTGGAATGGAGATTGACTTATTCTGTTCTTCGCTCTCCTGGAGAGC
>CAYVYZ010000092.1:0-4878 GCA_964455875.1 uncultured Planctomycetia bacterium
TCAACGCGGTTCTCGTTACGCGTTACTCGTTACTATCCCCTACACCCTCCACCCTCCACCCTAATCTAATCGCTATGCGCTAAAATCTCAATGCCTCAACTGGTTTTAACTTGGATGCTTTATATGCTGGATACAGTGAGGCAAGGACACTCGTTAAAAGAACAATTAATGCCCATAAACTTACATAGGCAAAAAGTATTCGGGGATAAATCACCGAACCCGTATAATATGCTTCAAGAGCACTAGAAAACATTGATAAGTCAATGCCGGTTCTGCCAAAGTAATAAGATGCAGTTAAGCCGATAAACATTCCTATAGATGTTCCAATAATCCCTAAGAAAAAAGATTCCCACCCTACCATAAAGACTATATCCTTAGGTTTTGTCCCCAGAGCAAGCATAATGCCTATTTCTTTTACTCTTTCCATTACAGACATAAGCATTGTGTTAAGTATACTTGCTGCTACTACAATAAGGACAATGAAGAGGATTATGTTGCTGAAGGCCTTATCAAATTCTAACCATTGAACAGCTAAAGGAGATATTTCTTTCCAGCTTAACACTTCATAACCAAGATTAGATAACTTTTCTTTTAGGGGAGAGGTTATTTCTTCTATGCCAAAAGGAGAAGAAGTGCGGATAGCAATCTCTGATACTTTGTTTTCCATTACAAGAAGTTCTTGTGCTGCTTTTAAGGTTATAAGGGCTAATCCCTTATCAATTTCACTTGCGCCTGTATCAAGGATTCCACATATTTTGTAGGCAGCTGCTGCCATACTTCCGTCATAACCCTGAGACATAATCACTATTTTATCGCCTAAGTCAACATTTAAGTTTTCTGCCAGTTCTTTCCCAATTACGATTTTGTCATCGTCTTTTTGAGAAAGAAACCGTCCTCTTTTTATACGCTGATTAAGAGTCGTTACACTTGGTTCTCTAAGGGGGTCTATTCCCATAAGGAGAATGCCTGATGAGTTTTCTGCAGAGCTAATAAGGGCATAGTCTTTTATTCTTTTGGTGTAAGCTTTGATGTTAGGGTTATTCTTAAGCGCACTCTCTATAGAGGAAAGTTTTTCAATGCTTAAATCAAGGCCCATCTTCTTGTGGAATCCTTTCTGGTGAATCTGAATGTGTCCGCTTAAAAAAGATGTGTAGTTTTCTACCATCTGAGAGTCTGCGCCGTCGATAAAGGAACGAATAAAAACAAGAGCAGCTAACCCAAGCGCTATGCCTCCTATGGTTATAAGAGAACGGTACTTATTTCTTCCAATATTTCGCCACGCTATAATAATAAAAGTTTTCATCCCTATCTTAGATTACGTAAAGAAAATATACTTTCTTCTATGGGCTCGTTATAGGTTGCCTCTATTACTTCTATAACAGTTTTATTCTCAGGTTTTACTATAGACGACATTTCCCATATTGATGGAATTTTTCTGTCTGAGAACTGTTTTACGTTGCGGTACTTTAGCACCTTAATAAGTTTACCTTTTTCATCATAGAATTCTTCTTTTAGAGGTATAAAATCGTCTTTTCTAATCCAAAGGATTATCTTTCCCCATCTTACTGCTGCTTCTGGTTTAGGCGTGAGTTTTATCTTATAGACAGAAGCACCATCTATTGTTTTTTCTTTTAGTATAGTGTGGGTATAATCTTCTACTAAGCTGCTTTCTTTTACTAGGTCGTCGTTTGAGAAGTCACTGCCCATCCACGGCTGAAGCATCATTGAAGGAGGGATTTTTATTGTTCTTTCTATGCGAGGGTGGTAAATCCACATGTTGTTTTTTATACGTAAGGTGGTAATTCCTTTTTCTTTCTGGGGAGAGATAATTTTTATGAAAGTTTTATCTTTGCCTTTAGTATAAGCAATGAGCTTAAGAGTGCGTTTCCACTTAGGTCTTATAACGGTCATCTGATATTTTCCTTTAAGGGTCTTTCCTCTTAAGAGGTCATCAGAGGCCTTCACTATTTCTTTGGCAGTAAGGCCAAAACACATTCCTGAATATAAACTTATCCCTAAGGCTATAAAAAAAACTATCTTTTTATACATATCTTTTAAGTTCTATCATTCTATTACGCAAATTATTTACAATATTATCATATTCATCAATGTCTTCTTTCTTTGACGAGAGTTCTTGGGGAGAAATTTCTTTCCCAAAAATTACCTTTATTTTTGCCGGACGCGGCAATAACCGGTAGCGTGGCCACGCACGAAACGCTCCTTCTATATACACAGGAACAACAGGCACACCTAGTTCTTTAATGAGGATACCTATGCCTTTTTTGAAATTTCCTAATTCTCCATTGTGAGAGCGCACTCCCTCAGGGAACATGCACAGAATTTTAGAGTTTGCCAGGATATATGAGCATGCCTGCATACTTTCTACTAAGTGCAAGACGGGGTCTATGGACACAAAACGGAAGAGTTTCGCTGCCCAGGCTATTAGAGGGTGTTGGAAATAACCACTGTAGCCTAAAAAGTATACATTGTTTATAATTTTTGGCCATAACGCTGCAGCAATGACAAAACCATCCAGATAGCTGGTATGGTTAGGAGCAATAATATAGGGGCCGTTTAAAGGCAGGTTCTTTTTATTTCTTACCTCAAGAAGGAAGAAACTGCGCATAATGGTATTTAAGAATATCCCAGCGAGAAAATTTGCAAATTTTATTACAGGATTCTGTTTTATGCTTATTGATTTTGTAACTGACTTAGGATGCTGTGCAAGTACCTCCTGCCACTTAGTAGTAGAGGTTACAGGTGTTGTTTTTCTTTCTGATGAAAGAATAAAGAGTTTCTTTAAGGCGTCGCGTACCGTGAATATACCTAAAGCATCCTCATCATTTATTCTTAAACCCGTCACTTTCTGAAAACCAAGAAGTAATTCTACTTGTTCAAGCGAGTCTAAGCCTAAATCAAGTTCTAAGTGGTCATCTAAATTTACAGGGCGGTTTAGTTCTTTTTTGAGGTAGTCGAGTGCTTTTTGGCAAATTGGAGAGCTTAATAGGTATTTATCCTGATGTACAGGGTGGGAGGCTTTAAGAGGTGCACCAGATAAGTCCATATATTTTTGGCTTACCTGATAGCGTTTTACTTTTCCTAAAGGAGTACGAGGAAGTTTTTCTGTTATAATGACGTACTTTTTTATGCGTTTGTATGAGGGGAGGTTGCGAGAGAGATTTTCTATTTCAAAGCGTATCCTGTCTTTAATCTGTTGGATATGCTGGGTGCGAAAATAGTGATAATCGGGAAGTATTGCTGCGGTAAGAATTTCTTTTTGAGAAAGGTTATCTTTGGATAAAAACACACATATTTCTTCAATGTAAGGGCTTTTTAAATAATAGGCTTCTAAGTCTTCAGGGTTAATTTTCTTTCCCGAACTTAAAATAATTAGCTCTTTTTTTCTCCCTCTTATATAGAGAAAACCGTCTTTGTCAATTGTGCCTAAGTCTCCACTGTAAAACCATCCATTTTTTATCACCTCTTCGGTGAGTTGTTTCTCTTTATAATAGCCACCTGTTACATTATCTCCTTTAATTAATATCTCTCCTTCTTTTTTCTCGTTAGGATTGATAATTTTTACTTCTACATAAGGGAGAGGTTTTCCCACAGACCCTATTTTATTATTTTGGGGTGTATTAAAGGAGACAACAGGAGAGGTTTCAGTCAACCCATACCCTTCTAAAGTAGTGAAGCCCCATTTATAAAAGTCATAGGCTATTTTTTCATTAAGTTTAGCCCCACCGCTTATCATAAAGCGCAAGTCCTCTCCCATACGCTCATGGAGGTCAACCATGATAATTTTTGCCAGATTAAGTTTGAGGTATTTTCTTAAAGGGAAAGAGAGGTTAAGAAGCAGTTTTAAAAATATCTTTTTAGGCAGAAACAGTCCGTTGATATTCTTTTTTATTCTTTTATGAAGGAGTTCAAAGAGGCGGGGAATGCCTACAAATATAGTTGTTTTTGTTTTCTTCATGCAGTCGGTAATTTCTGCAATATCGTAATAGAGAGGGAAGCTTATTCTTGCTCCACTAAGCAGAGGCAAAAGCATTGTTACCATAAAAGAGTAGGTATGGTAGAAAGGAAGAAGTACAACAAGGCAGTCGTTGTGTCCCATCAGGTTTAGCTTTTTCAAAGAGTAGGCATTGGAAAGAAAGTTTTTGTGTGTAAGCATTACTCCTTTTGGGGTAGAGGTGGTACCGGAAGTATACACGATGGAAGCTAAAGTATGAGGTTCTATTTTAGCAGGTTCTAGTTGAGTCTGAGCTTCGTCGATTCTTTTAATGACCTCTTCAAAATCTAAGGGGAACACATTTATATTGAGGGGGGAAACTAAAGTTTTAATGCGGGTGTAGATATTAAGAGAGGTAATGAGAAATTGTGCTTCTGCATGTTTTAGAAAGGCTTCCAGTTCTTCATTTTCCAGTTGGGGGTTAAGAGGAATTGCTACTGCGCCAATATACATAAGACTAAAAAATGAGATTACCCAGGCAGGGTCGTTTTCCATAATAATAGCTACATGGGCGCTTTTTTTTATATTATTTTTTGACAGGAAAGAGGCAAGGTTTATAACCTGGTTTAGCAATTCTCTGTAAGTTATTGAGACATAGTCTCTGTCTCTTTTGTAGTATATTGCAGTATTTAAAGAGTTTTTATTACAGGACGTAAGAAATGCTTCAAATATACTGGAGTAATCGCCTCCCATCAAAGACATTATACCAGAGAAAAGGGTTGTGGCAAGAAAACAGAGTTAGTACATAGCGCATAGCGGATTAGGGTGTAGGGTGTAGGGTGGAGGGTGTAGGGTAGAGGGTGTAGGGTAGAGGGTGTAGGGTGGAGGGTGTAGGGGATAGTAACGAGTAACGCGTAACGAGAACC
>CAYVYZ010000093.1:0-4589 GCA_964455875.1 uncultured Planctomycetia bacterium
CCCTAATAATTTTAATTGCAAGTGAATTTACACACAGCCTGGGACGGTACCAAGGGGTTTTCCTCCTTATAAGGAGTCAGTATATATGTAAAGAATATTAACATCCATGAACTCCTTAATCCACCTGTAAACATATGTATTATCCAGAAATATAATGCGACTAAAAAAAATGTCCTTTCTTCAAATGAGTTTCCTACAATTGAGCCTAATACATCTTTGCGTAACTTAAGTATATAAAAAATTGGCATAAAGAATAAAGCAGTACCAATTAAACCGTACTCCGCCAACAATTCCAATATGATATTATGCGGATACATGCCGGTATGGTATTCTCCAATATATACTGGAAAGAAATTTATACCTGCTCCAAATACTATATTTTTTAGATTTAAGGAAAAAAGTTCTAAAGCCTTAGTGAAAAGGAACAACCTATTTGATGGATCTGTGTATATATCTTTTACTTGAATAACGCTAAGCGCCATAAATCGTTTTATCGTTATACTTTCTGAAATATATGGCTCTAATAGAAGTAAGAAAACAATTGTTAACAATAATAAGAAAAAATAAGTAAAAAAGAAATGTTTTTTATTTATTTTTTGGCGCAACAAAACAAAGGGAACTATCAACAAGATTAATGTTAAAGATATAACAGAAGCTCTACCACCTATAAAGAAAGTACCAATAAAAGAACCTAAAAACATCAAATAGGATAATATTTTCAAAAAATTGTACTGATATAGTAAAATAAAAGTCATATTAAAAAGTGCAAACAACCCTAAATAAAGATTAATATTCTGGTAAGCAGATTCGGCTCCACAAATGTTAAATATAGTTTGAGAAAGATCACTACTTATGGATAATTCTCCTCTGTAGAATCTATATACAAAAAATATAAAATATATAAATAAAAAGAGAAATAAAAGCTTTATTATAAAAACTTTATTTTTCCGGGAATGTAAAGCAAAGAGAATAAAGATAGGATTGAGAAATGCTACAGTTCTTATATTAAAGATATCATTTAAGTAATTAGGAGTCAATGCAAAACTACTAAAAGCGTATATAGCAAAAAAAAGATATAGTACAAATGGTAATACGACCTGTAATTTTAATGAATGTGTTTTTTTTATTAAGAATTTTATCGTAATTACAAAAAGAGTAGATAAAAAAATACCTGCCCATAAGAGCTTTTTATCAATTTGCAAAAAATGAATAATATATAAAAATGGAAGATATGAAAAATAAATAACACATATAATAATCAGTAACGAAATAATTTTATTTATATGTGACCCACTGTTCAATCTTCGCATATTTGATCTTATAAATATAGCTTATGAAAGGCAGTTATGATACACCTTAAACTCAAATAAAAATGGTCTTGACATTGGGATCCACCTTACTTCTTCTCTTTTTTCTTTCAGGCATTTTCACTAAATCTCGAAAACCTAAAAAGTGGTTTACGAAACAACACACTCCATAATACAATGTTAAACATCATATACATACCAATACTTAAATAAACGTTAAAGAACAAATTACTTATTTTTAGCACTGTCCATTCAATAATTCCAATACTTAACATTAAAAGAATAAGCCTGTACAGTGGTAAAAAGCTATAATTAGCGCTCGAATATGTAACATAAATGTATGTAAAATTATAAATTGTTAGGATAGCACATTGCATTATTATAGCAATTTTTATTGAATATCCTAAAGCTAATGTAATGGTAAGAACAGCTAAAGAAAAAGAAGCAAAAAAAATCTCTAACACCAAAGCCAGTCTCTGCCGCCTTAGAACATCTAAAATTCTGTCCATCCAGTTGCAGAATAGAAACGTATAAGCCGGCCAGATAAGATATGCCCCGATGGTTCCTCCTTCTGTCCATTTATTGCCAAAAACAATTCTAAATATTTCCTCGGGATAATAAAGATAAAAAATAAAAAAAGGTAAACTAAGAAATGCAAGGCTTCTAAGAATCAAATTTAGCCTATCCTCTATTGCCATAATTCCCTCAGAAGCAGCCTTCTGAAAAAGCACGGGTCGTAGGGCACCGCTTATAAGTGTAACTGGAAAATTTAAAATTCTCTGTGCAAAAGCATACAATCCTACCACCTTGGCACCAACAAAGACGTCCAGAATGTAAACCGATGCTCTGCTTCTTAATGTACCAAAGATAACATAAGGAGCTGAATAGAATGGAAATAACCTATGTTTTTTAGCTACAGACGGAATACTATGAAATACCTCTCTGATGAATCTGGGTTGCTTACCCATATACAAAATTCCTGTGATAACCATTAAAGAATAAATTAGCTCTCCAACAAGAGATCCAATAACAAGAAAAATACCATATCCGGAAAATAAAAGTGCCAAACCTATTTGTGTTGCTACAGTGCCACATGCGCGTCCCATTAATCCTAAAGAACTTAACAAAAAAGCCTCTTTTCTTACTGCCCAATACTGCAAAGTAGCATTAAATCCTATAAGAAAAACAAGCATGGGGACAACCCATACAAATCTGGCACTAACTTCTGTTTCTTTTCCTATAATAACCTTTTGTATATCTGGAAAGAGAATTAACAGAACAGCCACAAGGGCAAAAACTCCTGTTAGAAGTAAACATAGCCAAAATATTACACTTGCCTCCTCATCGTCTTTGGGGATAACTATTGCAAGCTCGTAACGCAAGCAGGCAATTATTCCTAATATACTGGATGTAGCAATAATAACTGCCCAAACAGCATAGTCTTTTGGTGTGTACAAACGAGAAATAACTGGCAAAGCCAGAAAGTTTATGACTTGAGATCCAGCCCCACCTATCCCTGCTTTAAGAAAGTTCCTCAGCATCTTTTATTCTGGTAAGAATCTATGTTTATTGATAGTCATCTTTTGTTGCAACTTGTCTGAATAACAAAGAGACGGCAAGAATTTTATCATAAATCTTTTTTGTGTTTGGATTTTCCATATTAGAAAAATCAAACGCGCGAACTTTTTTGTAATGATAAAAGTGCGTCTTTTCGTAATACTCCATTACATGCCTTCTTATTTCAGGGTTTTCTGAAATAATCATCTTTAAAAGAGCATAATATAACCTTTCTATATCATTATTATATTCCATCCAGAAGGCATATCCTCCTGTAAGAGCAGCAAAAGACATGCTCCAAGGTGAATAACCATACCCCAATCTACCGTTATAACCCACCCTATACCACCCATTCGTGCCATCCATAAAGTTGGTAAAAAGTGGCTTTTTAAAATCACCATTAAAGACCCCATACAAAAATTGGTTAGTTAGCTCTTCCATAAATTTTCTGTCTGGAAATCCAGTTCCTGTTACCTCTCTATTTTTATACAATGTGTTAAAAACATGGACAAATCTTCCAGCATGACTTATGTCCCATCCTACGTTGAATCTCCTTCCAGATGGCTTCCGTAAGTTTTTCTCCAGAGGAGTTGTAGACTCACTAAAGGTCTTAATAATTTTTTTCACATGAGGGAATACTTTCATTTTCTCTGCCACATCGTGGGCAAAGCTTTTTATATCCTTCTGAAAGTGCGTAATTCTCTCTTTATATCTTTTTAGCGGATAATCTTGTCCCTAATACCAGACCCACGCATAATCTGGATGCTCATCCCAGGCCCCAAGATCAAAGTTAGCTGCCCGTACAGACTTGCCTTCAAAATTTTTCAGGTTTTTATAAGTTACTCTGCTCTTTATGAGATCCATACCTACATGAATATACTTAGAAAATTTATGTTTATCTTCCTTTGAAAGTAGTACTAAATCTGGAGATTTTTTGTGAGCAGCCAAAAGATGAGTCACACCTGCTATTATCCACAGATCTGTATCTGTTATTGCGTTACAGTAAGAATGATTATCTCCTAACTCTCTATTCAATTTCTTTATAAGAAACTCCATATGGTTCATACCCGTTTTTACATACTGACCTCTATGCTTACATCCCCAACCTCTTACCTGAAAGGGACCTGGCGTGTTAAAAATCCATCTTTTATAATGGCTCATTACCACTGGTAGGATTTTCTTCACATAATCCTTCGTCTCTGCACTTTTATGCTCCTTAGATAAAGAGGAAATAACGTTTAAACTCTCAGGAGGTATTCTTCAGTTTCATCAAGGGTCATTAATGCCTTAGCATACAAAGTAATAAGTTCATGTAAAATATAATAATCCTTACAATAATAGGCATATTTCAAAAGATTATTAGTTGAGCTCTGAAGCATATAGAGATAATTAGGGTCTGTCCTAGACATTTTTATCCACTTATTATAACTTTCCTCTTCCTGTAACCAAAGCCAGTGAATTATCTCTTTGTATTCCTTCCTGCAGGCACAAACAGAACCATAGAAAACTAATAGAAATACTGTAAACAAAATGGCAGTATGAACTATTCCTCGTTTGTCTAACCACTTTTTTGGCCAGTTCTGTGAAAGATTCACAAAGTATTTCCTTTTCCTCTTATTTTATCATTCTCATTTTTTAATCCGTCAACTGATGTATGTATTTGAATATTATTTGATTTGACAAACTCAATTATATCCTTATTTACGATTGTAAGATTTGTATAAA
>CAYVYZ010000093.1:4599-4752 GCA_964455875.1 uncultured Planctomycetia bacterium
TTTAGGGAATAAGTTTAATCCCAAAATCCTTTCTATCTTCTCAGCTTTTGCAGGGGTACTGGGGGTCAGGTCTTGATTTTTGAATTTTCCTATCTCCTACTTTTTCAATTCCATAATTCCATTAAGTTCGTTAATTTAGATATTTTGTCAAAA
>CAYVYZ010000094.1:0-4676 GCA_964455875.1 uncultured Planctomycetia bacterium
GTAATCTGGTAAACTCTCCTTCTTCTTGTGCCTCTCTTGTGCCATACAGACTTAACATACCCTTCTTTTTCTATCTCTCGTAAAGTTCGGTATACCGCTCCTACATCTATTGTCTCCTTATGAAACCCTAATCCTTTTAACTTATCAATCAGCTCGTATCCGTAAGATGCGCCTTTGAATAAGAAAAGAAGCAGGCTTGGCTGAATAAAGCGTGAAACCCTATGCAGGGAAAAGTCACAAGCTTTTTCTTCATCATCCAATTTTTTAATGGTATCATCTTTGCACTTCATCTTTCCTTATATATGTCTAAATCATATATGCATAAAGTATATCTCAAGCCCTTACCGATGTCAATCTTTTTGCGGTACCCCCTAAAGGTACGATTAACCTTACTTTAAAACCTTCTAAAAAACTATTCTAAATTTGTTGCAAAATACAGTGAAAGAGCTTAGAATAATAAAGACAAGGTTATAAAGACTAAAAGGAAGGAAAAGGTAAATGTTTATCTTCTTAAGACTGTTATTAGCTCATTTTATTGGTGACTACCCTTTACAGATCAACAGGGTTTATATGCTTAAGTTTCGGGGGTTAATAGGAGTAATTCCCCATGCTTTAATAGTTACCTCTTGCTTCATTCTTTTTTCCTGGCCATATCTTAATCAACCCCTTTTGTGGGAATTTATTCTGTTCTTAGGGATAATCCATCTCATCCAGGACTGGCTCAAGGTGAAAATTGGAGTGATAAGACCAGGAAATTATTTCTGGTTTTATCTTCTTGACCAGCTTCTTCATATAGGAGCGATTTCTTTAATTTTTAAAACTAACTTAAAAAACCTTCCTCCTCCGGTGGCAAATGGTAATTTTTTAATCACTTTGTATAATAACAATACTCTTATTCTTTATCTTATGGCTCTTATCATCGCCTCTTACAATGGGCTTTACATGATAACAAACTTTAAGAAAACTTTTTTAAAAACAAATGGAATGTATAAACCTTTTGATAAATGGTTTGGGATTATTGAACGTGGGATTATTCTGTCACTATTCTTTGCGGGATGGAAATTCCTCTTATTTCTTCCTGTTACCTTTCTGTTGCGCCCCTTAGCATGCCATACTATCTGTAAGAAAATAAAACCCGAAGAGAGATTCAAAGAAACATCAGAAATGATCTATAGCTGGGTAATAGCAATAACTACGGGTATAATTTTCTATTTTATTCTCCACTCCCCTTACTTTCAGAAATAATGGATTCAATTTTCTATTTTTATCTCTTCCTTTAAACGCACAACTTCATACATCATTACGGGAATATCCTTGCCCTTTACTTTTATAGGCTCAAGAGGATTCACCTCTACCATATCTTTAACGTACTGATAAGTAAACTCTGATATTATAATATTGTTGTTATATTTACGAGTAAGCGCTTCTATCCTTGCTCCAAGGTTTACTGCGTCACCTATAACAGTATAATCCATGAGAATATTTGACCCCATATTCCCTACAACCATCTCCCCTGTATTAATTCCTATTCCTATATCCAATGCCTCATACCCCTCTTGCGCCCACTTATCCTGAAGCAAAGCGAGTTTCTCCATCATATCAACAGCTGTCTTAACAGCACGCCTCGCGCTTACCTGCGGAGGTTCATAACGAGGGGCACCAAATATTGCCATAATCTCATCTCCTACGTACTTATCCAGCGTACCTTTATTGTCAAAAATAATCTTAGTCATAGCATCAAGATACTCATTAAGAATCTTTACAATCTCCTCAGGCTTACGTTTCTCAGAATAAGAAGTGAATCCTTTTATGTCGCTAAAAAGAACTGTGAGTACCCTTCGTTCCCCTCCTAGACGCAATTTAGACGGGTCTTTTAAAAGCTCATTCATAACGTCAGGTGCCATATAATGACTAAAGGCTTTTTTAACCCACGCTTTCTCTTTCTCCTCTGTAAAGAATCTTATACTCATTATTCCTGCAAAACTAAATACCACAATACCTAATGTCCCTGTAACTCCTATCCACACTCCCAAGATATGCAAAGAAAAATAAACCAAACTAAAATACCCAGCGACATATAAAATAACAAAAACCACTCCTTTCCATAGCCGCATAAGAGAAACTAACCCTATAATCAAAGCTGTAAGAATAAAAATTGTAGCTATCACAATATTGTCAGCTCTTTTTAGAAATTTCTGAGTCAAGATAGTATCAATAAGGTTAGAATGAGTCCCTACAAAAGGGTAATCTGTCTGAAGAGGAATTGGCCCCATATCATGAGTACCTGTTGCAGTAAGTCCCACGATACAAATTTTTCCTTTCAGAATACTAACAAGTTTCTTCTTTAAAATATCCTCGGTGTTTTTAAGATACTCTATCAATGCTTTATCTTGAGATGAAATTTTTTCTTTCTTCTCGGTCTCTTCTACCTTCTCTAAAATCTCTTTACGTAATTGATTGAGCTTTATAATAGAGTAATAAGAAACGTGCCTAAAAGCTTTCTGCCACCTACCTCGCCAATTAATAAGCATTCGCCCTCTCTTATCAACAGGGATTATGATATCCTTTGTCTTGTTGTTAATATGAGCGTTCTTAAATATTATGGTATGAGGGGTAATTTTTATTCCCTCTATTTTTAATAAATCGAGAATAGCAGCAATGGAAACATAGGTAAAAAGTTTACCTTCATATTTTATAAAAACTGGAATTCTTCTTAAAACACCATCCTCATCGGCTTCTGCATTAATAAACCCTGTCCCTTTTATATTCTCACAAAACAAACTAAGAGGAATCTTCATATCAATACCCTCTCGGAAATTAAGGGGTATTCTGCCTTTATAATTTCTTCCAAAGCGGTTAAGAAAAGCATATAGCTCTTTATGATAACCAACATGTTTCTTTATGTATCCTTCTTCTTCCGGAAAGAGAAACCAGTTATATCTATTTTCTACAGCAGAAAGAACATCGTCAGGAGAAAGACTCGGATCATCTTTAATCGCTTCATGAATCGCTTCGTCAAGAACATATTTTTTTGCTGTAAAGAATTCTCGTCGGAAAGAATCAGGATCTTTTTTCAACATTCCTGCAACATCTTCTAAGGATACCGTTACATCTTTTAATAAAATATTGTATAATTCCTTGGACGGCTTATACTCCTCTTCCGTAAAGTAAAATGGAAGATATACGGGAGAACCTTTGGCAATACAAGAAGCAAATTGTGTATCTTCCTTGGGATTATCTCTATATTTCTCTGTAAAAAGAATATCCATAATTATCTGCCGGGCGCCGCACTCAGTTAAAATATCTACAAGCTGAGCATGATAACGCCGTGGCCACGGCCATCTCCCTAATTCCTGCAAACTTCTGTCATCAATATCTATATGTAGAATGGGATTCTCTGAAGGTACTTCTTTCTTAAGAGAAAAAACCAAATCAAACGCTTTAAATTCTAAGACGCGGTAAGTATTGGTATATGATAGGAATATAAAAAGAAAAGCAACTAAAACAGTAAGTATCCAGCTTACTGTTAGCTTCTTAAGTATTTTCTTCGACATTATAAAAGAGGAATGTTATACCTACAGATAAAAACACCCTTCTCGAATATGAGATTGAAAATAACTAACTTAATCTGTGTGAAGCTAAAAACTAAAACCGCCAGTAAGTTCCTATGGATACAACAGAACCTGAATAGCGCGAAGTTGGCTCGTTTGACCAATTCTGACGATACGTATAATTAAGGCCGATAGTCAAACTCTTGTTCAAAATATAGTAGAAGCCAGAAGAAATCACATAGGTTCTATCCCATTCTTTAGAACCTAAATCTACAGTGAGAAGACGGCCTGTGTAATCGCGTATTTGACGAGAAAAAGAAAAATGGCCAAAAAGTTTTTTGTTAAAAAGGTGAGTGCAAGACAATGTTAACCTATATGAATCATAGTCATAGTAAGCTAAATATGGGTAATTAGAATTATTATAATAATATTCAAACTTTATTTTAACCACATCGCGCTTAAAATATTTACCTATTTCGTATGCCACTGAATTACGTACATCTTCACGTGTTTTTGTCGTAGGAAGTAGCGAGACAAGAGTTACTTTTTGTTCACTATAGTTTTTGAAACGAAAAGTGTAAGAGAAGCTATGGAAAAACTTTGAAGGCAACTTCTGTTTTATCTTTATTTTAAGACGGTGGTCTAAGAAATCATCGTCTCCTGTATTTACATAATCAACAATCCCAAAGTGATAGCCTGCATATAGGGTTGCCTCTTCGTTAAGCTTAAAACTCGCACCCATACGCAGATAATTACTCACCATATCAAGTGGTCCTGCATCAGGATACAATAAACTCATAAGCTCATATTCTAAGATACCATCTATCTTATCTGTTAAAGAAGATGTAAGAGTAGTTTGATAAACTATTTGATTAAAAGGGTCGCCTTCTCTTTTTTTGTCATCAAGGTATATATTGCTATCATAGCCTAAAGTTACAGAAAGAAAGTTCTTTATTTCTCCTTGCGAAAAGAAAGACTTTATTGCCCCGATAAAAGAGGATTCTCCATAGCGAGGAGGAACCTCCTCGTTTACCCCTTGAGCAAAAGAAGAAAGAAGAATAAAGCTTAAACCCACAATGAATATAACCAGTTTACATGAACCTCTCATTTTACCTCCTCTCCTAT
>CAYVYZ010000095.1:0-4659 GCA_964455875.1 uncultured Planctomycetia bacterium
CTCTTTTGGGTCTTTCAGTAGGTAAACTACCTGAAGATAAAAGAAGATTTGTATAAAGCAACTTATAAAGTTTCCCGTTCACAGGTAATTGATAAACTACCTAAAGAATGGAATGGCCGTATTAATGTGATAAAGGGTAAGTTAAGGGAATCAGGTATTGATATACCTGAACTTATCTGGATAAAGATCGTCAACCTTAATCCCGATGATGGTAAACCGATGATTGTTAGCTATCAGGCATTTAAAGAGGGTAATTCCAAACCATTTATTGCTGTGGATACTTCAGAGAAGAAAGTAAAAATAACCTTGTTTGATGACCATAATAATCCCGTGGGTGGGTTTGAGTATGTTACTGACGATAAAGGTATTGATTTAACAGGTGTAAGTATTGCTTTAGGAAAAGAAGGAGAGAATACGCTTACTTTGGTATATGAGCCAAAGAAAGGTATTTATTACCTTGAGGAGAGGACAAAAGAAGGTATTTTGGTTAAGAAATATGAAGACCATTATAATGTGGATGGGAAAGCAACACCTATAACACAAAAACTTGTGGCTAGGTTGGCGAGACAGAATGATGATGAGCGCAAACTTACGCTTAACGAGATTAATGAAAATTTTGCCCGTAAGACAAAGGAAGTATTGGATTACGATAATTTTGGTAATAAATATGGTAATAAATACCCCGCTGTGTTATTGAAAATATTTGGTATTTCTACTTCTTCGCATACAAAAATCATAGCCGGCGAGTTTAAAGACAAACAGAAGAGCGAGTCAAGATTATTAAACTTAAAGTTTGAGGGCGGAAAAATATCTCTTACCTATGAACGTAAAGATTATAGTCGGGATTATTATAAAAAACACAACGAAAATGCAGTAAAAGTAACTCATGAGACAAGATTGAACGGTATTCTTAAAGAGATAGATTATCTAAATGGAGTAAAAGACATATTTATTTACAATGGAACCTACGGCCGTTATGGAATTGCAGATAGAACTATTAGAATTATAAGTGGCAATAAGATAAGCAGACACCTTCCTCTAGTATCAAGCGATAAATACTACATTCTTACCATTTCTAATAACACTTATCTATCTAAGAATGGTAGAGTTGTTTTTGTTATGAAATGGATTATGCCAGGTGTGGCTGAGTTTACAACAGACAAAGAAAAGCTTGATAATATATTCAGCAATAAAGCTTATAAGGCCCAGGTAATAATAAGAAACGGCCGTGGTCAAGATATAGTAACTTTAGAGGGCCATCCCACATTGAATCCGGATATACATCCAGAAAATAATGATTACGGCAATCCTTTATGGATAACTTTCTATCCACAGTATGATGTCTTTGGATTCGTAGAAAGAAGCTATACTTATATCTACCGAGAAGATAAAGGAATCGACTCATTAGTGTATGCTCAACCTAACATTTGGGCAAAGTTGAAGGGGAAGTTTAGCCACCAGATTGATAAATGGAGAGACAGTCGTTGGGTAGCTTACAGATATTATGATAGCATTGATGGAGACAAGGTGGTTTATATAGTACATGATAAACGCGAGCCATCTCTTAGGAAGATGTGGTTAAGATGGGATGGTCGAATTGAGAGTGAGTTTCACAGAGGACTTGGAATCAATAAACCATCAAGAAAGAAGGTATATTTTGGCACACATGGTTTGCCTTTATTTTCTACCATTGTTACAAAAGAAGGAGATGAAAAGTTGTTTAGTTTCTTTGGTGTAAATATATTTGCATCCTCGGAGGGCAACACTGCGTATATTATTTTAGTGGAGAGTAGAGATTTTTATAAAATTAGCACCTCAGATACTAAAAAATACATTTATAGAGTTCAATTACATCCTTGGGATGATTTAGTTGTGTATAAGAATGGTATTAGGCAATATACGCGCTATAGATATAATGCATTTTCACAGTTATTATCGCGGTTAGGATGTAATAAATTGTCAAGAGTTTTTGGATATATTTCAGAATATTCTACAGTAAAACCATATCCATCTTTCTACACTATTTCTGATCAAACAAGGAATAGTTTGTTTGGGAAGACCATTTTTTCTGCTTCAGGAGGAAATAGAGAGGAGGTGGTTAAAGAGTTCGAATCAAAATATGGAGAGAATAGTTATGATAGGGAAACCCACATTAATAGCAGCAAAGAAGAATACGAAGGTATACGTAAGATTTTAAACCAATATATAAAACCAGTTGTAAAGACGGTATTTGGTAATTTCACTTTGCCTTTGTTTTTATGGACCGTTGGATTAGCGTTATTTCTCACATTAGTTTATCTGTGGCTATTTGGTAGAAGTGGTCTAGGGATTATCTTTGGTAGAGTTAAAGTGCATATAAATAATGCGAATATCGGAGACCTTATGGATTGGGGATTTACTAAGGATGAGGCCTGCGAGATTATAAGGATACGCCGTCATAACTATGGATTTACTACATACGAAGATTTCGAGAGTAAAGTAAAAGAGAATATCGAGAAGACCATTTCAGACATGTCGGAAGGAATTACTGTATTTAGATTAAGGGTTGGGAGAAAGGAACGCCATCGTAAACGTCAGAAGAGAGCTTTCGGTAAAGTTAAGAAATCATTTAATATAAAATATACGCTAGTTAACGATGAGATGTTAGGGGAAATACTTGTGGATTCGGAAATAACTCTTTTGGAATTAGAGAATTCTCTTAAAAATGTATTTGGTATCACAAATGATGATATAAAGAAGGTGAGTGATAGACTTTATTTTCTACGAGGTAGCGTGCCTGAGGAGACATTTGTGAAGAGGTATATTGCTGAGCTTATGCGAAAAGCACATTTTGAGGAAGATACCACTATGAAAAAGGACGTAGAACATAGAATACGTTGTAGAGTGCGCCAGTTATTTCATAATTTAGGTTTGGGAATCGAACCAGGTGATGAGAATTTTAAAGGAGAGCATGCTTATCTTTTTGAGACTATAATGGCAGCAATTTCTCAGTCTCCTGATTATGAAGAGCTTGAGCTACCGCGTGAAAAATCTCCCTCAAATATATACGTTGTGACTACAGATGACCTGGAAAAGGAAATTAATGTTACGCCGCTTTCAGTGAATAAAAATAAGTTTACCAAACAAGAAGTAGAAACTTTAATCATGAGAGGTATAGCTAAAGAAAGTGGAGATAGTATTGTTTGGCTAGTACACAGCGCCCATGAACTAAACTCTAAGCTAAAGGGTGTGAAAGGTGCAAGAAAAATAAAGAGAGTATGGAAAGAATCATTGATTGATTTTGGTGTACGAGGAAGGATAGTTTCTCTGGAGCATTTTGTTTTAATGCAAGTTATCTCTTTAAAGATGGTTTCGATTAATGGTCAGGGTAGATTTGAGAAGTGGTTGTATAAGAAACTTACCCAGGATGAGAATACTAGTGTAAATACTAAATTATGGTACGAGAATCATATTCATGGGAGAAAAGTTATAGAGGTTATAAATAAGGTTTACCCTCTTTTAGCAGAAATATTTAAGATCAATTTGCAAGGAAACTTAGAATCTATCAGAGACAGATTTGGCATACATAGGTTTTATTACTGGGCTTTGTTATGGGAAGAGTGGAACCAGGCCATAGGGTATCTAATGGGGGAGAATGAAATTTCTCCCGATAATAAGTTGCATATCGAGGATGATAAATTAGCTGATAGTGTTACGGAGTTAAGAGACGAGTTAGATAGTATGTTGAAGAGCATTATTCTGAGTGATAAAGATTTTGATAAAAATAGACAGGATAGTTTATGCACTTTAATTCGTACTTTCAATATGACTGTTGAGGAAGCTATCAACTTGCCAAGAATAAAACATAGACTGGAGCAGTATCAGCTTTATTGGAAAGGAATTTTAAAAGTAATATTTAGCAGGAAAATATTCAATATCCTTGGTAAAGATAATCCTTTTAGGGAGCATTTAGTTGATCAGCGCCGTAAATTCTGGAACTTGGTGACTATTGGTATAACAACATTCTTAATGACTGCCTTGACAGTAAGGGCAATTGATATGTGGAATTTGTTGGAAGTTCCTTATTTTATTATGTTTAGTAAATGGGGTTTGCCCATATTGTTGATTGGTTTTCTTGTCTTTGAGGGCATACATTTTGTTTTCTTGTTATGGAGAAACGCAAAGATAAAGAGGGCAGATGCTGAGAAAGCAGTAAGATATCATAAGGTCCAATTATTTTTGCAGGCACTGGTTATATTGTTAACGTTAGGAGTAGTAACGATAATACCCACTTTATTCCCTAGTGCTACCACATTTGTTCTTTTACCTGAGTGGGTGAGATTGTTGAATAAGATTATATTGTACGTTCTTATTTTTGAGACTTTCCGTTTAACATTTTATTCTGTACATTATGCAGTAAAAGGGCTTCTTTCTTGGAGATTTTATCGAGTTCACAATATATATTATGTAGTAAAGGCATTTAGAGATCGTAAAAAAACCAAGGTATCTAAGAAGTTATTGAGGACTCTTGATACGATTTTTTCGAATAAAACCAGAGGGTGGTATTTTGAGACAAGCAACACAACCATGGGAGAAGAAAGAATAGAATCTTTTAGAATAGCTATTCTTGATGAGTTATCAAATGTTAAATACTCTCAGCTGCTTATAACTCCAAGCCAA
>CAYVYZ010000096.1:0-4608 GCA_964455875.1 uncultured Planctomycetia bacterium
ATAAGGAGAAGGATAATATGTTACAATAGTAAGGGTCTCTCCCTGAAGTAAACGTACGCTACCAAAAGATAATAATATAGCTCCAACAATTAAAGAAACTATATTTATAAACTTATACATTTCCAAGCTATTCTATCACCTCTTGCATCTGTATCAACAATATAACACTATATTGCAAAAATACTAAAGCTCAAAAAAGACGGGGATAGAAAGTGCTGACAAATAAATTGTATATACCATGAATGCCCACGGCTAAACCTATATATAAAGTAACATTCTCCAACATAAACTTTTCAGCATTCTCTTTAATTCTCTCAAATTCCTTTACAAGCCCTAGCCCCAATATCAAAGTAGTTGAAATATGTAACAAGACACAAACAGTATAGCGGTAATAAAATACCTCACGAAAAAAAGAAGGATATTCTCTTATTACCTTATCAAGATAAATGTAGATATATAAAATATTCTCCAATAGAGAAAATACTAACGCACTCAACGCACACAGCCATAAAATATGTGTCTTTGAATGAAAACTTGCAGGGTCTTTCTCTAAAAGAATAATTATCCCTATAGGCTTTAATACTTCCTCAATAAGAGGACCTATGAGAACCACGCCAAGAAGAAAGCCTCCTCCAAAACTTAACTCTTCCACAAAAGTCCCTAAAGAAGCAAAAATTCCTCCTCCTAATGCATAAATAAGAGAAATTAATGATTTGTGGCGGTAATCCTTAAGCGACCACAGCTGTCCCATACGCAAAAACCTCTAACATTGAACCTTCTTGCTTACCTCTTCGGTCGGTCCTACCTATACATGTCGTTTCATAACGCACATTTATAATCAATACTGCACCTTTTCCATAAGCATCTCTTATCATCCTAAGAGTTGCTTCCCTGTAAGCTCTATCAACTATTCCTTCCATTATCTTAAGGTGACCACCTATTATCTGCTTAAGAGAAGCAATAAAACGACGATAGTAATTAGCTCCTATAACTACACTACCCTTGCATAAGAAAACTTCCTTTGCCTTTACCCCCACAGGTAGAGTCTTTAGGTTGGTAAGTTTAACTTTATCTCGATAAAAACCTTCCCTTATTTTTATCTCCTCCAGATGAGAAATCTCTATTATATGGCTTATAATATAGAAACATACCAAAATAACAGCAAAAAGATACCAACCCACAATAAACCTCCTATTCCACTATTACAGCTGTCCCGTAAGCAAATACTTCTGCTGCTCCTTGCATAATAGAAGCTGTTGCCAATCTTACATTTACAACAGCGTTTGCACCTAACTTCTTTGCCTCATTAACCATCCGCATTATTGCCTCATCTCTTGCTTCTTCCATAAGCTGAGTATAGCTTTTTATTTCACCACCAACGATATTCTTAAAACCCGCCATAATATCACGACCAATGTGTTTTGCCCTAACAGTACTACCTCTTACCATACCAAGATGACTTTTAATACTCTTACCGGGAATGTTCTCCACGTTAGTAATAATTAAACCTCCTGTAATCATAAATTACCTCCTTATCAAGAAAAAATATTATCAAGAATCATCATTGCTAAGAATCCTACAATAAGCCAGAAAGTAGCAACCTTCCCCCCACCTTCACGGTGACTTTCAGGGATAATCTCTCCACTTATAACATAAAGCATACATCCTGCAGCAAAAGCTAAGGCTGATGCCAATATTTTAGCAAAAACCACTACCAATACTACCCCCAAGAATCCTCCTATAGGTTCAACTAAACCCGTCAACGCCGCAATAAAAAAACTTAAACTTTTAGAATAGCCCTGTGACCGTAAAGGAAGTGCTACCGCAGCCCCTTCAGGAATATTTTGAATACCAATGCCAATTGCCAAGACAACTGCTGCTTTAACATTATCCAACCCAAATCCCACTCCTACACTTAATCCTTCAGGAAAATTGTGAATGGTAATTGCGAGGATGAAAAGGAAAATTCTTCGCAGATGGGAGTTAACCCCTTCCTTCCCCATAAAGAAATGCTCATGAGGAATAAAACGCGCGGTAAGCTCAAGAAAAGCCACACCCAGGATAAACCCTAAAACTACTTCATAGATATTTCCCTTTAGAAGAGCCGGTACTAGAAGGCTAAAAAAGGTGGCAGCAAGCATCACGCCTGCTGCAAACCCTAACATTCCACAATACACCTTCTTACTTAATCTCTTTATAAAAAATACAGGGAGAGCCCCTATAGAGGTTGCTAAACCTGCCAAAAAAGAGGCCAATACTCCTATTACAACAACCTTCACTATTTTAATTCTAAGGCACTGATGAATACTCCCACAGTGAAGCAAACCCCAGAAGGAAACTAAATCTAAATATGCTTAAAACAATTATCTATGTGCTGTTTGGGTGGCTTTTTAGTGAAGATACTTACTACAATTGCAACAATAAATGATAAAGGTAATATAATAATAATCTGGTCAACTACTGTCCAGGGAAACTTAGCAAGTGTAGGCTTACCAAATATAAATTTACACAAACCCAACGCTGCAGCTTCTTTTTTATGCACAAAAAGTAACCATAATGCTGTCCCGAAGAACCCCGTCAGCATACTAGATATTGCCCCGGCCTTAGTCATACCCCGCCAGAAAAGTGCACCTATAAAAGTGGGCAAGAATGCACTTGCACACATTCCAAAAAATATTGCAGTGGCAATAGCAATGATGCTACCAGGAAGTTTATACCCCAAGAAAACTGTTACCAAAACAGCAACCAAAATTCCTAAACGCGTTATTAGAACAGTGTATTTACTCTCCTTTCCTTTTAAAAGGCTACGCTCAAAGAAATCTCTCCCAATTGATGTACCCATAGCATGAAACTGCGAACTCGTTGTAGACATTGCTGCAGACAAAAGGGTAAGCATAAATATATACACAAACCATATTGGCATCGCATTCTTTATGTATATAGGAATTATCTTATCAATATTGCCTCCTGCAGAAGCTACTGCAATCTTTCCAAACTGAGGGTTATTAACAAAATAAACATTGGAAAGTGCACCAACGGTAAAAGCAATACCGGTCATACACAATATGAAAATCCCTCCAATAAGAACCGCCCTGTTTAACTCTTTATTACTCTTTACTGTCATAAAACGTACTGCTAATTGAGGCTGGGCAAGAACTCCAATCCCTACTCCCATAATAATTGTAGAAACAAGTATCCACCAGAATTGAGAACCAAAGGATGGCATTCTTGTCCATCCCATATGCCCTAAAGAGGCCAGCTTAGAAGGAACTTTATCGGCTAACTGGCTTAAGGCATGATGGGCAGGGACTACTCCTCCCAACTTTATATATGTAAGGACCAGAAGGAAAACCATACCTATAAACATAATAGAACCTTGAAAAGCATCGGCGTACATAACTCCCTTAAGCCCACCTGCTAATACATAAGCACACACAATAAGGGTATAAATCAAAAGGGCAACATTATATTCGATAGAGAAAGTGGTTTCAATAAAACGAGAGGCACCAATAAGCACTGCTGCGGAATAAAGAGGCATAAAAAGAAAGATTATTAAACCTCCAAAGCCCTGAATAAAAGTAGACTGAAATCTTTTACCTAAAAGCTCTGGAAAAGTGTGGGCATCAAGATTATGCCCCATTTTTCTTGTCCTTTTACCAAAAACAATAAACGCAATAATAATCCCTGTAAATATATTTAAAAACGTAAGCCATAAAAGCCCCATTCCAAACAAAGCTGCCGCCCCTCCAAAACCAACAATCGCAGAAGTACTAATAAAAGTAGCGCCGTAAGAAAGTGCCATCACAAAGGGGTGAATGCTTCTGCCAGCAACTAAATAATCCAAAGCACCCTTTGTTTTACGATAACCATAATATCCTAAGTATCCTACGATAAAAAGATAAACCACAACAACTATGGTTAAAGCAAAGATATTATCCATACCTCCCCCTTGTGGTTACAACTCCTCCTCTACCACTTCCTCGTCCTTAACCCACTCTACATCCTCGGGGTAAACCTTCTCATCTCCCTTGTTCCAATTAATAATTCCGTAAATTACGCAAAAAATGGTGCTTGCAATACATAAAAGATAAACAGACCAAATCCACGGGTCATCAATCCCTAACATACCCACCTCCTTACTAGGTATAATAAGATATTACTCTACCTCTCAACAGTTCCCTCTAATTCAGTCCCTCTTAAGCTACACAATCAGCACCTACTTAATCTTCTTAATTATCTTGTCAATAGCTTTTATCTCTTTTACCAAATCATTAATCTTCTTATTGCTATTCCACTTACTCTTAGGAAGTTGGACCAGCTGTTTTCCCAGCTTATAGTAAAGCTGTTCTTTCTTTAAGCTTAAAGATATCTTTTTTGTCCTCTCTGCACTTTTCTCAGATAGAGTCTTTATATAAGATTCCCCTTTATTAATCAGTGACTTTGCATTCTCCCTAATCTTCTCTAATTCTTTCTTTGTCTTAGGCCAAATCTTCTCTACTACATCTTTAAACTTAGCATCACGCATAAATACCTCCTTTTCTCTTTTTATTATTATTTTATAAATATTCTACCATATTTAATACAATTGTAAATGTTCTGGAGATTGAT
>CAYVYZ010000097.1:0-4518 GCA_964455875.1 uncultured Planctomycetia bacterium
GGTGACTTTGTGACCTTGCTGTATTATGTATTACGATTTCTACGGCATAAAACAGTCGCCTTTTAACATTACTTCTAACCCTGACTTCTTTTTTGAAAGTACATCCCACAAGGAGGCTTTAACTACTCTTATGTATGGTATTAAAGAAAAGAAAGGGATTATTTTAATAACAGGTGAGGTTGGGACTGGCAAAACAACTCTTTGTAAGGCTTTTCTTAACCGGCTGCCCCCCAGCGTTAAAACATCCTTAATTATTAACCCTTACTTTAGTCAAGTGCAGTTATTACAGGCTATAGCCAATGATTTTGGTTTAAATTGCGAGAAAAAAGACCGTTTAAGTATTGTTCAAAAACTAAATGCTTATCTTTTAAGGCTATATGAAGAACACTCAACTGCTGTAGTGATTATTGATGAGGCTCAGGATTTAACCTCGCGTCAGCTTGAACAGGTTCGTCTTCTTTCTAACCTTGAAACATCTTATCATAAGCTTCTTCAGATTATTCTTGTAGGGCAGCCTGAGTTGAAATACAAGCTTAACCATCCTGGATTACGGCAGATTCGCCAGCGTATTTTTGTAAAATATGAACTCGTACCTTTTAATATTCAAGAAGTAGAAGATTATATTTATTTTAGGCTTAATAAGGTGGGGGCAAAGAGTATTAAAGTTGCTCCAGAGGGATTAAAGCTTATTTATGATTTCTCTCGTGGCATTCCTCGGCTTATTAATATGGTTTGTGAAAGAGCAATGCTTTGCGGTTTTGTAAAAGGTAAGAAGATTCTTGATGAAGAAGTATTAAGAGCTTCTCTTGAAGAGTTAAGATGAGTATTATTTATGAGGCACTGCGTAAAGCAGAGGAGAAGGATAAGAATAAAGTTACCCCTAATAAAAATAAGTCAATTCTTTTTAGTATTCTTATAGGATTAGTGGTTGTTCTCATCTTTGTTGGGTTAACATTTAACTTGATTAAAGGCAGACATAAGAGGAGAGTTGCAGTAAGAAAAGTCTATTTTACGAAGAAGCACTATCAAGAGGACAAATTAATTTTAGAAGGCATTATTTATGACGAAGGAAGGCCTTTAGCTGTGATTAATGGAAAGGTATTAAGAGAAGGAGATTCTGTAGGAAATTTCAAGATAAAAAATATTGGGGCCAGAAACGTACAACTTATTGGAACAAAACAGGATAGAGAAATTACTCTCACTTTTTGATATTCCCTTTATAGTTTAAAGTTTTCTAAAAAAAAGTTGACTTTTTGCCTTTCGATAGTAAAATTTTACTAATTAAATTTTACTATGAAGGAAGATATTTAAAGTTTCGCAAAGAGGAGTATTTAAAGAAATGAATGTCCGCAAGCTTCTTCTACAAAGAGCACAAGAACATAGCAAGAGATGTGCTTTTGTGTTCCAAGATAAGATGATAAGCTTTTTGGAACTTAAAGACACATCGTTTTCGCTAGCGAGTTTTCTTATCAAGGAGGGAATTGGGTCTTCTGAGAGAGTAGCGATATTCCTTCCTAACATCCCGGAGACTATTTACTCTTTTTTAGGGACATTTAGTATTGATGCTGTTGTTGTACCGTTAGATTATATGCTTACTGAAGAAGAAATTATAAATTTTATAAACCATAGTGAAGCAAAAGCTTTGATTATGCGTCCTAAGAAAGGTATAGACGTTGTGAATATAAAGAAACAGTGTCCTTCGTTAAAAACAGTAATTACTGTTGAGGAAAGAATAGAAGGGGTTTTTTTCTGGGATGACGTAATAGAAAGTGCGGATACCTCATTAGCTGATGTTGGTCATAATGAAGACGCTTTATCTTCTATATTTTATACTTCTGGCTCAACAGGCCATCCTAAAGGTGTGATGTTAAGTTACAAACATTTCAATAATCCATGCCAGTGCATTGATTATTTTCTTCATATTTCAGAGAAAGACGTTTTTTTATGTGGTGGGGTGCCTTTTTCTCATATAGGGGGGCTTGATTATATCCTATTGATGCTCTATTTTGGGGCGAAGATGGTTTTAATGGAGAGGTTTTCCCCTTATGACTTCTTAAAGAACATTGAAAAGTATAAGGTCACCTTATTCTGGATTGTCCCCGCTATGTATGTGGCAATTCTTTCTTTGAAGGATTACACGAAATTTGACCTCGCATCTTTAAGGTATTCTGTTGTTTTTGGTGCGCCATCTTCGCCGTTACTCCTGCGGCGGTTCCATAAAGCATGCCCTCGTGCTTATTTACTCAATGGGTGGGGTATGACTGAAACATCTGCTCCTAACTGTATTTTACCTCCTGGGATGGATAAGGTGGAGAGTATAGGCAAGTTTTATCCTGGGATGCAAGCAAAGGTTGTTGATGAAGATGGGAAAGAGTTGGGAGCGCAAAAACAGGGAGAGCTCTGGGTAAAGGGAGAAGGGGTTATGCTCGGTTATTATAAAGAGCCGCAGTTAACAGAGGAAGTATTGACTCCGGAGGGGTGGTTAAAAACAGGCGATATTGCCTATTACGATAAAGACGGTCTTTTTTATATTGTTGGTAGAAAAAAAGATATGATAAAAGTTGCGGGAGAAATTGTGTTCTCTACAGAGGTTGAAGAGAAAATACATAGATATCCTAAAGTTAAGGAAGTAGCTGTTGTAGGTGTTCGAGATAAGATGCGAGGTGAGGTGCCTAAGGCGTTTGTTGTGGCAAAAGAAGGTGAGTCTATAGATGAGGATGAGTTGAAAGAGTTTTTAAAAGAGCATCTTGCTCATTTTAAGATACCGCATTATTTTGAGTTTGTTGACCAACTTCCTAAAACGCGGACCGGCAAAATTGATAAAAAACCACTAATTATTGAGGGTAACCCTCGATAATTAGTTGAGAGATAAGATGTTATAGAATAAAGAGAGGAGGCAGAGAGATGAAGGTGTTGTTTTTACAACCACCATTGGGTGCATGGTCAACGTGGGGAAAGCACCGTGCTCCTAACATCGGGCAGGCTCAGATTGCAGGCCTTTTAAGAGAAAAACATCCTGAGTATAAGTTAGAAGTTTTAGACTGTCGTGCGTTAGAGCTTGATGAGAAACAAATGGTTGATGAGGCAGCAAAAATTAAGCCTGACGTTGTTCATATCGGTGATATTCTTCATACAACCGGAGGGGCAGCTGTTGTGTATCGTTACAATCAGGCTGCACGTCTTGTGAAAGAGAAGTTGCCTCGCGTTACAATTATTGCCTCAGGTTTGGTTTATGCTTCTGCACCTAAAGAGGTTTTAGAGCGTAACCCGTGGATAGATTATTGTATTGTAGGAGAGCATGATTACAGTTTTGTAGAGCTGGTCCAAGCATTAGCTGAGGGAGAAGATGTAGAGAGAGTTAAAGGTGTGGCTTTTCGTAAGGATGGAGAGGTTGCCTTAACGGAATACCGTGGGTTAATTACGGATTTAGATGAGTTACCTATGCCGGCCTACGATTTGTTCCCTATGGATAAATATGTGGGCCATGACTACTGGAAGAATTACGTTGAGACCTGGAATTCAAGAGGGTGCCCTGCAGGGTGTAAGTTCTGTTACGAGTGGTCGCAGTTCGACCCGCGCAGTAATGCGGATTTAAAGTTTTTCCGTGCAAGGAGTGGGAAACTTGTCGCTGATGAGTTGGAACTTTTGTATGAGAAGTTTGGTGTAAAAGTTGTTACTATGATGGATGATTGTTTCAACACCTCTCGCCGCAGGATGGAGGAGTTTTTAGATGAGATGATAAAACGGGGGTTAAATAAAAAAATCCCCTGGTGCTTTTTAGGCAGAGCCCCATATTATCTGCGTGATATTGATCTTTTCCCTAAAATGAAAGAGGCGGGTTGTTTTTTGGCCTTAGCAGGGATTGAAGTTGCTACTGATGAGGAGCTAAAAGAACTGGGGAAAGGTATAACTGTGGAGCAGGTTGAGGAGACAATTGCTAAATTGAAAGAGGCAGGTATTGCTACTGTCTTAACATGGATGATGGGGTTTGAGAACGATGATGAGTACAGGATAAAGAAACGGTTTGAAGCAGTGGATAGGATTGACCCTGACATCTGTGCCTTGCAGTATTTAACACCTATGCCTGGTGCGCCAATTTGGCCGGAGTATGTAGAGAGAGGGTGGGTTAAGTTTGATGATTTAAAAACATGGGATTTTCATCATCCCGTTGTACCGACAAAACACCTTTCTATTGAAGAAGTAGGAGGACTGGGTGCATGGGCTCTGCGTGAGTTCTATTCTAAGCCGGGAAGAGTTGAGCGGATTATGTACTCTAAAGTTTATCATCCTTATGTGAAGCTGTGTTTCCGTTCCTATATGGAGAATATGTCCCGGTTTGAGAAGGCATCGTCGCATAAAGAGTTGTACGTTTGATATAACACAGATTTTCACAGATTTAAAACAGATGAACACAAGTGTCTGTGGTTATCCGCATATTTTCTGTGTTAATCTGTGTATAAAAAGAGGGGAATAAATTATGATGCAAAGAGATGTGCACTTAAGGCCAGAGGATTTACT
>CAYVYZ010000098.1:0-4389 GCA_964455875.1 uncultured Planctomycetia bacterium
TGTAATATTTTTTATTCTCTTTGTATTAGGTATCAGTCGATGGCGTAATAATAAGAATGAAATGATAATCCTGTTATCATTTCTTTTTATTCCTATAGCAACTCTCTTTTTTCTTTCACAGTGGGTCCCCGTATATATCGACCGTCAGCTTATGTTGTTCTCACCGTTTTATTACCTAATCATTGCTTATGGTTTTACAAAAATAAGGTTAATTCCTGTCAAAGCAGCTGTTTCTGTTCTGATATTATTTTTTGTATGTTTTTCTCTGCATAACTATTTTTCTTACCAAATGCCTCTGCCTGAGTTTTACCATAGAGGAGCTCATCTAAAGAAACCAGTTAAACCTGCTGCAGATTGCATCAATCATAATTTTAAATTTCAGGATGCCATATTCTTTTCCAACATCAATATCATCAATATTATTTACTATTTTGACGATAAGAAATGGCCTTTCTTTATTATTGTTTCCAAAGAGGAAGCTTTCGGGGGAGAAAGCTATATTTATAGGCCTTTACTAAAGTTTAAATGTGCAGCTTCTATTTCTCGAGAAGATTCACCTATATACGCGGTTGCCCTAAAGAAGAACAATTATTTGTTTTCAAAGATTCCCATCGTATCTTCTGTAGTAAAGGCGTGTAAATTTAAGAGAATTTGGCTTGTTTCTTCGTCGTGGGAAAGAGATGGGCGAATATATACCCAGTCTTTAAGGGCAATAGAATGGTTCAATGCCCATTATACTTTTTTAGATGCACAGGAGATAGATGGTATTTATATTTATCTTTATTTAATTAAACCACAGTCTTAATTCTATTATATGAAAGGATAATCAAAATAGTAATATTATTATGACCGATAATGGGTAGTAAGTTTTAGATAGATGATGTTCAATGGCATAGATAGTTTCATTGGAATTTTCAACATATGTGTGTTTAGAGAATGCTGTATAGGAATAGTATATATTTAGCGGCATCTTAACTGTTATATTTGTGAGAAAATTATGAGTTTAGAACAAAAGATTGCAAGAGGGTTTCTGTGGAAGATTATAGGTAAAGTTTTCCAGAATGTTGTAACGTTTTTAACAACAGTGGTGTTGGCGCACCTATTAGTGCCAAAAGATTTTGGAACAATAGTTATAGCGATGGTTTTTATTCAGTTCTTAAGGTTGATAAAAAGTGTCGGTGTTACCGGGGTGATAATTCAAAGGCATGATATCAATGATATATGGCTTTCTACATCTTTTTTTATTAGTATTTTTATGGGCGCTATTTTCTCTCTTGGCGTTTTATTTATTTCTCCGCTTATGGCGAAGTTTTTTAACAATTACTCTTTGGCTGATGTACTGCATATTTTATCCTTTGTCTTTATTGTAGAATCCACAGCTTTAATCCATCAGGTTATCTTACAGAGAAAAATGAGTTTTAAGAAAGTAGTTATCATGGAACTGGCCGGGGCATTTACATACGGCGCTGTGGCGATTGTCCTTGCAATATTGAATTATGGAGTATCTAGCTTTGCGTGGGGCATATTGGCTGCTTCATTTGTAACCTCTTTGTTTAGCTGGATTATGGTGCCATGGAGGCCGGGGTTGCACTTTGACATGGGAAAATTAAAAGTTTTTCTCAACTGGGGTATAAATATTACAGTAGCAAAAATTGCGGTGTATATAGGGAGAAATATAGATTCTTTCACCATTGGCAGGTATCTTGGCTCTGTCCCGTTGGGGTACTATTCATTAGCTTCTAAAATTTCTAGTTTTTTTCATTCAAACACACTTGTTGTGGTTTTTGAAGTTTTATTTCCTGCTGTGAGTAAGGCTATCAATGATAATGGCATAGTGAAGAAGTATTACTTAAAGATTATTATGTATTTGGCATTGTTTGGTTTCCCTTTCTATCTTGGGTTATTTATATTAAGCAAGCAGTTCGTTCTTTTTATATACGGCCCTAAGTGGATTCCATCGGTTGTGCCATTACGGATATTTTGTATTCTAGGCATAGTTGTTTTCTTGCAAAGAGGCCCGCTCGCTGTCACGCTTTATTCCAAAGGAAGGGTAGACCTCATTTCTAAGTTAAGTTCTTTATGCGCGGTTATTAATATCATAGCAGTGGCAATAGGTATTTCTTTTGGTATTGTTGGGGTAGCATTCGCTTTAATGATATCCGAAACTATCAACTTCACGTTAAACACATGTATAGGGAACTATTTAGTTCGCCTTTCTTGGTGGCAATATTTCAGGAATCTATTGCCGATAGTAATATCTTCAATATTAATGTCGTGTGCTTTATTGGTTTTGGTAGCACTTACAAAACAAAACATAGTGTATTTCTTTATTAATATAATTGCCGCCGGCAGCATATATTTTATTTGTTTAAGGATACTGGGAATAAACATTATAAAAGGTATAGTAACAATGCGTAAACTGTTGTTTCTTGATGAATGATTATGAGAGAACAGTTTAATACATTGGTTATTATCCCCACTTACAATGAGGCAAAGAATACTAGTTTTATTGTAGAAAGGATTTTTTCTTTAAACAGTAATTTCTCTGTTCTTATAGTGGATGACAACTCTCCCGATGGAACCGCAGGTATAGTCAGGCGCTTGCAGCAAAAATACAGCCGTTTATATTTAATGAGAAGGAAATGTAAAATGGGTTTAGGCAGTGCTTATAGAGAAGGGTTCAAGTATGCCATAGAGAGAAATTATGATGTAATAGTCCAGATGGACGGTGATTTATCGCATTCTCCCGAATATATCCTTGAGGTGGTATCACTGCTTAAGGATTATGATTTAGTAGTAGGCTCAAGATATGTAGAAGGTGGCAGTATTAAGGATTGGTCATTTTTAAGGAGGTTGTTGAGCCGATTAGCTAATTTATTCTCTAAATATTTGCTTAAGGTTCCCGTAAACGATTTAACCAGTGGGTTTAAGTGTATGAAGAAAGGGGTGCTTGAGGGTATTGATTTTGAGAATATAAAATCACGTGGATACGCTTTTCAGATAGAAATGGTTTATCTAGCGTATCTTAAAGGATTTAAGATAGCAGAATATCCAATAATATTTAGAGGTAGAAGGCATGAAAAATCCAAGATGTCCTTTGGTATAGTTGTTGAGGCATTCTTTCGGGTGTTGAAGTTGGTTCTTTCCCGATAAGGAAGGATTCCTGATGCAACTTTCTATAATTATTCCTGTCTACAATAGTAAAAAGTATCTTGGAGACTGTCTATCGTCTATTTTTGGTGCTCGAAAATCCAATATGGGAATAGAGACAATTATTGTTGATAATGCTTCAACTGATGGTACAGAAGATGTTATCAAAAAAAACTATCCTTTCCTACGGTATATAAGAAACACATTTAATAAGGGTAGTGCTGCAGCCCGGAATCAGGGGATAACAGAAGCAAAAGGAGAGTTTTTAATGTTTTTAGATAGCGACGCCTATTTAGATAAAAATTTTTTTATCAAACTTAAAAGTATACTTATTAGTTTACCAGAAGATGTAGGTGCATTAGCTGCTAAGGTTATAAATGTAAGTACAAAGAAAATATTTTCGTGTGGTTTAAAGATTTCTTCTATTTACCGTGTATATGATGTTGGTAGAGGCAGAAAAACTATAAACTTCAGCAGGCCATTTATGGTAGATGGCCCCAATAGCTGTTGTGGTATTTACAGAAGAGAAACCTTGGAGAAAGCAAAAGAAAAGGTTTACTTTGATGAAGATTTTTTCTTTCTTTTCGAAGATGCGGATTTAGCTTTACGCATGAAAAAGAAAGGATATAAATGTTTATTCGTTCCAGAACTGGCGTGTTACCATTATGGGGGTGGTTCAGGAATTTCGGGGGAGTATCGTAGATTCTTGTGCTTTCGTAATAGGATATTTATGATACTAAAATATCAACAAGGAGAGAAGCTTATGTGCTTTCTACTAAAGAGTTTTTTTTACGATTTGCCACGTACTTTCCATTTTGTTCTGACCAATCGCTATTTCTTAAGGACGATACATGATATATGTAACTACAGAAGAAAAGTTAAATCCTACCGAGTACTATGAAAAAAATAATTATCTTTAATGCTTCATCTTCTCTTTATGGTGCAGAAAGGGGCCTGCTTAATTTAATAAAAGCGCTTAAGGGCGATTTTGAGATTACAGTCGTTATCCCCAAAAGAGGAATACTAAAGGATAGGATAGAAAAGATATCCCCTGATGCAGAAGTAATAATATTTCCCCTTCCAATCTTAATATCGCCCTCATCACCGTTGTATTTACTAAAGTTTATCTTCTTAAATTTTTTTAATTTCTTTTATTTCCTTTTCTACATTAATTATAATAGGATAGATTTAGTGGTTACAAACAGTATTCTTTTAACCTTTCCTGCTTTATGCTCCTGT
>CAYVYZ010000099.1:0-4289 GCA_964455875.1 uncultured Planctomycetia bacterium
TTTAATTCTTTCTGGGTCATTGTGATAATGTCCTTTTCTGCCATAATACCCTCCTCCTTTCAAAAAGAGTATTATAGCAGGCTCAAAAGAGGACATTTTTATTTTGGCTAAATAGGACATTATCATATTGGGGTTACACAAATATTTAAGTGGTTATGAAATAGAAAGTCAAAAGAAGTAATTAGAAAAGGTAAAAATGAGATGCCAAATCTTTATTTCGAACTAAATCAGGATGGGGTAAGAGGAAAAAGAATTTGGCTCCAGAATTAAAATCCAATCAAGCCTTCCCTATAATTTTACCTAATATCATCCACCAGAATAAAGGAAGGAATCTAAGAAAGTAGTCCCAATCCACTCAACCTATAGGTTTCCTCTTTTCATCGAGACCAATTTTTTATGAGTAAGGAAATGGATTTATTATTTTTGTGTTAGCTGGCTCTTTATTTTTTAAAAAGAAGAAAACTTTTAAGGATAAGAATCTTTCCTAAAACTCCTCCTCAGGCATCTGTCTATGTCAGCCTATATTTTAACTTCGTCAAAACAGGAAAAATTGTAATCTGTTAACAACTCACGATAATAAAAAACTTTGATTTACAAACACTTTTTTCGCATTGTTCAATTTACCATATATACCCAAAACTTGCTTTCAAGATAATTGTCTTGCCCTGCATAGTTCATGCAAAATACCTAATCGTATTCCCGTAGGGTATCTACCAATGCTGTCTTGCCCAGTTCCTGCCTTATATCAAAAACCATTTGCTCCAAAGCCTCCAGGGTTAAATTCTCTGTCGGTATTTTTACCTTGACGGCTTTGAGTTCCAGAGTTATTGTATTCATGGTGTAACTTACCTCCTTTACTTGAGTTGTAAAGATTTTTTGGTAAGTGGACGCTTTTTTTATTTCCTGGTAATATCTCGTAAAAAAATCGCCCCAGAATTGCCTACAAACCTTTCTAAAAAATTAAGCTTTATCTTATGAGATATTCCTTCAAATCGGTCATTTTCTTATAAAATCCTTTCTAACTACTTTACTAAATCTTACACTAGGAGGCCTAGCGTGGAGATGGGAAGAGAGACTGTATTTTTTTCCCTGGGGAGCCGCGGAAAATTAAAAGAATTACTTTTGAAGCTTTCTTAAATATCAAAGGGCTTTTAAAGGCAGTTAATGCTTTGATAGTTTATGACAAGTTTTGTGTGATACATAAGCTAAGCTGGGCAGTAGATATGGTTAGGGAACAAGAATTACGTAAGGCAAGAAAGGATGAGAATAAGGAATTAATTGCACTAATGCATTGCCGGTAGAGATTTGTTCTTTTGAAAAGGAAAGATAAGTTTACCCGAAAGCAGACTTTTCATCTAGAAAGGTTATGCAGGATTAATGAACCCATCTGCAAAGCAATGTTGTTAAAAGAGAGCTTTTTAGAAGTCTATGATTATAATAAACCCGCCAGAGCCGAGAAATATTTTCGAGGCTTAATTAAAGATGCCCTGGCAAGTTCCTTTGATGTGTTTAAAAAGATAACAGAAAGTTTCCTGGAGAAAACAGTATATTATCAACTGGTCCAAAAAGAAAATCAGCTCGGCTATATCGGAAGGTATCAACAACAAAATCAAACGTCTTAACGTATGGCCTATGGGTATAAGGACATAGACTATTTCAAGCTGAAGATTCATCAACACTGTGGATTACTAAATCCCAGGAGATACTCACATTAATTACGAAAGAACCAAAAATTACGACTTAACCTAATCTAATTGCTTTTCCCTAATTGCGACTCGATATTTCTGTCACTTATTCTTACAATACATAACTATACTTCGTTCAGGAAGACCTATATCTGCGGATACAACAGAACATTTGACCATAAAGAGGAAAAATATAGCGCGGCGCTCTGCAGAAAGTGATTCAAAGTTACCCTGCCCCTTACTTATAATAACCCCCGCCTTACGAAAAATTTCTCGGAAAGAGGGCGAGCACAGAGATAAAACTGTTCCCGGTGCATCTGAACCGTTAGGTATGACCCTTGCCCATTTATCTATCCCCGCACGGTAAGCATCTTCCGGAAGAGCGTCATTTATTATGGGATAGGACTTAACAGCATAAGTGATGGAACAGAAAGGATTGTTTCGTTTGATTTCTTCTATAAGAAGCGCATCAAAGAATGTCTCTCCGGAATTATCAGCAAGATAGAGAATGTTTCTCGCCTCACTTACACATCTGCGGAATACCTTATAGTCGAAACGGGCGCCTTTCCGTTTTCGAATAGTATGTTCCTCCATTCTTAAGATATCCTTTATTTCTCTCTTAATATCATAAAAGGTACATGCTCCATAATCAATAATATTGCCAGCAACAGCAAGTTTTACGGCCATAAGGAGGGGGTCTCTTGCAGAAAGGATTTTTTTCTTAAGAAGAGGATATATTTTCTCCACTGTCTGGTTACTTCTCTCTTTTATTTTTTTATAGGGGTCGTGTTTCTTAGTGACACTGCGGACAATAGAATAGATGATTTTGCCCATCTGCGGAGGTGAAGAATCTAAAGAAAAGGTGGGGATAGTTTTCGCTATCTGGTTTATAATTTCACGTTTCTGCGAAGAAGTAGCACCTGCAAGTTCTGCCGCGCGTAAGGCCTGCTGAAAAAAACAGGGAATACACTCAAGATATGTTTTCATAAAACCAGGTTAGCGTAAGTTCTTTCTGGCAACTTCCTGCGCGGCAATAACAATAGGATACACAGTAGGCGCACTTGTAAGGTAAGGATGTGTAGCCATTTGAAGCGTCTCCAGTTCGGTATAAGACATTTTTTTCTCAATAGCCACACCAATCAGGTTTATCAACTCTCCACAGGAAGGACCACCAGATACCTGTCCTCCTAAAATAACACCCGACTGACGCGAGAAGATAAGTTTCACCTTGATTTTATTAACATTAGGTAAAGTAGCCGGATGTTTATCTGTTCCTTCTACAAGCGCGGACACAAATTCAAAACCCTCTTTCTCGGCGCTTTTTGCTGTTAAACCTGCGGAGCCAAGAACAAGACCATCTATATATGTAGAATAAATTGCGATTGTACCTTTATGCTCCCTTACTACTTTTAACTTATAGAGGTTAGCACCGGCAATTCTTGCCTCAGCCGTCGCGGTAGATGCCAGCATAACAGGAGCATCCTTCCTGGTATAATAGTCGCGCTTCCCTGCACAATCTCCTACCGCAAAAATATCTGGATCAGGTGTACGCATATACTCATCTACCCATATTCCTTTACCTCGTCCTAAATCCAGACCAGCATCAACTGCAAGTTTTGTATTAGGGACAGCCCCTACACCAAGAATTACCCCATCAACGTCTATCTGCTGACCATTAGCAAATTTTACCCCTTCAACCTTTTCCTTTCCATAAACTTCCGTCAGGCGAGTATTAAGAATAAGATTTACTCCTTTACTCTTTAACCTCTCCTCAGCAAGCACCGAGAATTCTTCGTCAAAGGAATTGGCAAGAATATGAGGGAGTATCTCTACAAGATGAACGTTTATACCTTTGATACTTGATATCTCATCAGCAAATTCTACACCTATAAATCCACCCCCTACTATAAGGACATTTCGCGCATTTTTAATCTTCTCAACAACATTCTTAAGATAAACCATATCTTTGTGGATTGGAAATACTCCTTTTTTTTCAATTCCTGGAATAGGAGGAATGATAGGCGACGAACCGAGAGCAAGAATAAGTTTATCGTATCTATAAGAATCTCCCTTTTTTGTTTCTACACTCTTTTGACTCCGATTAATTTTTGTCGCTTCATCTATTACCACATCTATATTATTTTTCTCAAGAGGAGCAATTCCTAACCGATTATCATCAGGGTTTTTTAAGCTTGAAAACATATACGGAATTCCACAAGGGATACACCCATCTGCTATATGTTTCATCAGAATAATTTTTTTATCAGGATAATATTTACGTGCTGTAGTAGCGCTTACCATCCCTGCTGGTCCGCCACCAATCACAAGAATATCAGTAACTTTTTCCATGTTTCTCCTCCTTTATTGTTTGTTTATATAAAGAGTAAGCAATAATCATAACACGTTCTTTTTGTTTGTCAACACACCTTGAAATGAAGCGTTATATTAACTGGGTCTATTTTTAATAGCAAATCCTACCCAATCTAATCCCTTTATAGAGACGCCTGCTAATTCTAAAGGAGATTTTCCGTTCTTGTACTTGTTTTTGCTTCTGCAGTCTGTATGAGGCTTAAAGCACTGATAGATACCCATTAAATTAAGATA
>CAYVYZ010000100.1:0-4276 GCA_964455875.1 uncultured Planctomycetia bacterium
CCAAAAACATTTATCACATCTTGGACAGATATGTTAACCACCATGGTTACCGCTAAAGCCGGAGCGAAATATGAAAGCCCAGAAAGCATGAAGTAATTGTAATAGTATTCAAGATTAGCACCTTGATAGACAGAAGGCACACTTATACCAAACAAACCTAAGTCTGCCAGCTTACTAAGAGTATCTAAAAAGCCAGAAGGTAAAATCAGCTTATTTTCTTCTTTAAAAGCACCGCATCTGTCCCATTCTTTAACTAACGACGGAGAAACTTCTTTTTCTAAAAACTTCTTTAACGTACTCTCAAATTCATCAAGATAAGGTAGATACTTATTACGCAATTTTTTACTCCCCCTCGGCTCAATATAGACAAACAGTCTCTGTAACTCATCTGGCACATCCTCTACAGGAGAGCTACTTATGCTTATATTTTTCAACAACGCATCTTTATTGCGACAATCAATAAAAGTGAATTCTTTTCTTTTAACTACATTTTCTATTCTCCAAGGCGCTTCATTAATAGGGGTGTCTTTAAAATAAAGTTCCATAGCGCGAGGGTAAGTATCAGGATTTGTAAGAGGAAACCCTAACTTTTTGCACAAAACAACTGTTTTAGGAAGAGGATACCACACAGTAAATTTTTCCATTCCTTTAGAATAAGCCTCCTCCACACACAATGATAACATCGCTGTACCCAACCCCTTCTTTCTAAATATACTGACGTAAAGAGCAAGTTCACGATTAAACCCCATAACAGCTGCTTTCCTTTCTTTGTCAATAAAAAAGCGCGCATATCCTTCTTGAAACTCTCTTTTAGAAAAGGGATTGGCTTCACTTAAATTAAGACTAATCCTCTCAAAACTTCCGTCATACACTACCCATCTTCGTATTGTAAAAATATATTTATAGCTCCTGGATATTACCAAGCACATCAATGTTCCATATTGACTATTAAAGGGTATCTTAAAGCTTGGGGTAAGTATTTCCCTCATTGAAGACCTGACTTCTTCAAGAGAACTTATATCCAAATACTCTCTCTTCTTAAGAGCCGAAGAAGAATAAAAATAAATACCGTTGGGCTTGCCTCCTTCTTTCCTCTCGTCACCTGTAACAACCTCAGCACCGCCACAACGTAACAACCTCTCTACCTCATTAGGATAAGTAGGCCCTAAGAAGCTATCGAAGATAACCACGTCAAAAGAATTGTCTTTAAAGGGTAAAAACTTGTTGTTTGCAGCATACAAAGGTTTATTCCCTCGTGTAGTTAAGATATCCAAATTCCAGTCAATCCCAATATAGCTCCTAAATTTTATCCGTTTTTTAAGATAACTAAAAAGGTCTCCGCGGTTAGCACCTACTTCTAAAATGTCTTTACCTTCAAAAAAACTTAAATCAATACCTATCTCTCTAAGATTACTCTCAAAGCGCTCTTCATCAAACCAGGAACACACTATTTGTCTGAAAGTAGTCTGCATCCACATGTAGCGAGCCACTTCCTCTTCAACATCTACAAAGTAACTCCATACCCCCGGATATTCGCTCACTACGACGTCTATTTTCCTATGGAAAATATCTTTATTGCTCATCATATAAGGAGGAACAACTATGTCACCATCAACAGCAGAGACTCCTATAAGAGAAAGCTCATATTCTAAAGAAAGATAAGAACGTGAATCTGGCTCTAGCTGGCTTTTTATTGCCTGGCCAATATAAGAGACAAGTTCTATATTTTCCCTTACATTTCCTTTTCTAATTTGAGCATACAACTTTTTCCGATAGGCAACTAATTTCTCTACCGGCTCAATCTCAATTCTATAGTAGTAGTCTAAAAGCAAAGGATATTGGGCAAAAAACTTTAAAGTTTTCTCAATTGTAGTAAGAGAAATATTCTCTTCCTCTGAGAGTAGGTCTCCTATTGCGGAAGAGGAATTCTCAACAATAATATAATCGCTGTACCTTTTTAAAAGACGTCTCTCTATATCTTGAAAATAAATATTAGAAATTCTTAAGGAAGAAAGTATTCTTTCTGTAGGCATAAAAGATTTTTGCCTTTCTATTATCCTTTCAAAACGCAGTTTCTCCCTGCACCATAAAAACACTAAAATATCTGGTTTCAAGTTAAGAGAAGCAAATAACCTCTCGTACCTATATAACCCTTCTATGATATAAACTTTATAGTTTGTATTCTGAAAATATTCTCCTACTCTTTTATAAAGAGGAATTTTGATTCGCTCCTTGCTACGAAGAATTCCATCTTTTAAGTACGTATCTATCTCAACGTGCACTGTACTTATTCCAAGTTGCTCTTCGATTTCTGCCGTAAGTCGTGTAGAAATATACGTCTTACCTGCGCCACTTCGTCCTGTCACCCATACAAATACTTTATTTTTATGAGACAGCATTTTAATCTTCTTTTTAACTAAATCAAAGGCTTCCTCCACAGATACAGACCGCTTGATAAGCTCCTCATCAACTTTGTAGGGATAAACTTCGTATTCTTTCCCCTTATAGCTTATGTTAAATTTGTCTTTGGGATTTCTTTCACCTAACTCTTCTTCGATGCTTTCAACTCTGGAGATTATCTTTGAATATTTGTGATTATTTTCCCTATCACCATCGTGAATCAGAGCGGTTTTGAAGTTAGCCAGCCTACTTTTTAAAATACGTGCCTCCTTCTCATCAACCAGAGATGAACCACAATGGGGGTTATTTTCCATATTGGTCTTTAATATTCTTAGTTCCTCTTCAAGGCATCTTGTAACAATCATTAAGAAAACATCTCCATTTAAAGATTCATTACTCCATTTCTCTTCTATCCAATATCCTCTCCCCTTATCTTTATTCAACCTAACTGTTGGGGGGCTATTTACTATCTCTTTAAAATCCGGTGAACTAAATCCCCTCAATACCACCCCCTCTTTACTCACCACAACATACCCTCCCAAGTCTTTAAATTTCCTCCAACTCATTCCTTTATCTACGGAAAAATGTAAGTAAGCATCTTGCTTTGTCATAAAACCTACACCTTGTGGGTGTAATTTATTAAGGGGATTATGGCAAGTAAACCAACAACGAATCCCAAGTTTATTGTAAATGTTTTCCAACCCTATTTTATGTATGTAATGTTTTATATGTGGAGGTTTTATTTTTGTGGTCTTGTCTGCATACCAAGAATTTACCAATGCAAACGCCTCGTGTAGTTGGTCAAGTGGTTTAGACAAATCCCTTATATCCGACTGAATCCTTTCCAATCCTCTCCATACTTCTCTTCCTTGATAAAGAACTCCTCTGTAAAAAAAACTGATTAGCCCTGTATGCTCGTCAACAGGAAGCCACCCGTGAGTATATATATTTCCGTAAGGATCCTTTAAAAATAGAGTGAAGTGGTTTCTGTAAAATAGTGCTAAATCTCTCAAGTGAGGATTTTTTATATAATTCTTCTGATTCCATAATGTTTTTCCTTCCAATTCATTTAGTTCATCAATAACTGCAGTGCCCCATCCCTTATGAGAAGACCAGTCTTTTCCCCACCATTCTACCGAAGTATAATTTTGGTGATTAATATCATTGAACACCTTATACCACCATTTACCCTCTTCTATCGCACAAAGAAGTCTCCTTTCTACCTCTTTTTCTGCTCTCCTTACGTACCAAATTAATCCTCTCCAAATGATTACTTCATGAGACTCTCTATCCTTCAGATTAACTAATATTCTCTCAATCTTTTTGCGACGTTCCTGCCACCATTGAAGCGACATTTTCCCTATGCCGTTAAATCCTGTATAAACATCGGTGGTCCCAAAATAAAATCCTACTAAATCTTCCCAAAGCTTCTTCTCCTCGCTATTTAACTGCTCCTGTATCTGAAGATATAAATCCTTAAGATGTCTGCGAATATAAACAAGTTCTCCGTCAAAGGCTTCCTTTTGAAAATCTTCTTGAGCCTTATTATACTCTGCCAGTTTCTCTGTCCACCAACCTAGTCTATCTCTGGCTATCTCTTTATCATCCCAGTGCTCCTTGACTAATCTTTCTGACTCTTTATGGCCGTAAAAGTTATACCCCCTATATATAGGCAAGTGATATCCCATAAGGTTAAGGAAAGCCCATAAATCATGGTTTCCTGTTACATAGCCGGCTACACCTAAGTTTATTAATTCCTCTGCCACTCTGAAGCATTTTATACCATACTGACCGCGGTCCAAGAAATCTCCTAAAAGAAAAAATGTTATACCTAAGTTAACAATATCAACTCCTTGTTCTATTAATTGTTGATTAA
>CAYVYZ010000101.1:0-4210 GCA_964455875.1 uncultured Planctomycetia bacterium
TAGGGTGTTGGGGGTAGGGTGTTGGGTGGGGGTGTAGGGTGGAGGGTGTTGGGGGTAGGGAGGAGGGTTGTGTAAGTGGTTATAGGCGATATGGTCAGGTAAAGTAGGTAAAGGTAAAATAAGGTAATATCCGGGGTCTTGCGCCTTGGATAATTAGGAAATAAAGACAGGAAATTTTGCGATAAAACAAAGCCTGTATTATATTATTTGGCATATTTTTTGCTATGAATCTATAAAGAGAATACTTAAAACAGAAAAACTAAAAAGGTTAAAAGAAAGGAGGAAGCGCTATGAGAAATACCAAGATAGCATTAATAACAGCCATATTGGCTATATTTGGTTTCTACGGAATAAATACAAAAGCTTCTACCGTAGGACTGTGGTTGTTTGATGAAGGAGTAGGAAACATTGCCTACGATTCAAGCGCAAATAACAACGATGGGACTATCTACGGCGCAACGTGGAGCCTGAACACCCCTTTTAGTTACCCAGGGAATCATGCGTTAAGTTTTGATGGCGTCAATGATTACATTGAAATAGCAAATTCACCCAGTTTGGACTTAACCGGTGCTTTTACTTTTGAAGCATGGGTAAAATTAGAATCCACAGGATACAGATATATAGGCGATAAATACCATACTTATGGGCTAAAGATTCAAGATGGTAAACTCAAACCTGAAGGTTTTGTTGAGGTAAATAACCATATTTCCGTAGTAGATTCGTGGGTCTCAATCACCTTAAACACCTGGGTACACTTAGCAACCACCTATGATGGAAATGCTTTAAGAATTTACGTCAATGGCGAACTTAAGGGGACAAATTATTACCCTAACGGGCATATTAACAGCTCTACAGGTGACCTATTCATAGGAAGGTACGGCGGAACAGATTGGATAATTAGAGATAACTACTCCTTTGATGGACTTATAGATGAAGTTCGCATTTCTGATGAAGCATTAAGTCCAGAGCAGCTTGGATACAATGAGTCTTTAGCAGTTATTCCTGAACCTACCTCTCTTACCCTCTTTATGATTGGCCTGTTAGGCCTGCTGGGAAGCTATAGGGGCAGAAAGATTGTATGATATTCGTAGCTCGTATCTCGTATCGCGTAACATGTATTTCGTAACGAGTATTATTTTAGGGTGGAGGGTGGAGGGAATAGCGGATAGCGGTTAGCGGATAGCGGATAATTCGTATCGCGTATCTCGTAACGTGTAACGAGTATTATTTTAGGGTGTAGGGTGTTGGGTGTTGGGAGGAGGGTGAGCCGACAAAACACACAGAACTATAATTGAGAAGATAGCCGTAATTGTGATGAGTACTCTTCTATCTTCTTAAATACTGCTTTTCTTATTTTCAATGAGGGAATCTCATTTGCCCACCTTATAACCTTTTTAAAACTAAAATTTCTTGGTAAATGCAGTTCAGGGAAATATCCAAACTGTTTTTTCTTGCGAACGGATAAATATAAGCAGTCGACAAATGCCTTTTCAGGCTTAGCAATCAGAAACATTCCGTCTTTATTATACCAATCAAACCCTTTAAAAAATAAAGGATGAATCCTATGAATAGCAAATACCCCCAATCGAGTTTTTATCAAACGCGTATGAGAAGTGGAAGCCACAGTTACAACTTGAGGAATCTGTTCAATAATCCCGTATAGGTGTAGAGCACTTACAAATGAAAGATAAGCACGATGATTTGGCAATAAAAAAGGGATAACCCAATAAGGGCTAATCCGTTCTTTCCCAAACTCAATACCCCACACCCCCCGGTAAATTTTAACTACCACTTTTTCTTGTGCCAATCTGTTAAGAGCCTGAATGGTATTTGATAAAGACCGCCGGCAATAATGGGCAACTTCGTAAGTGGTAAACACAGGACGCCTCAATTGTTTAATCGCTCCCAGAACAGACAATTCAGCCATATTGATTCTTTAACTCCTCAATAAGATTAACTACTTTTAACCTTAATTCGTCCCAGGTTTGGGGATTATTATATATCGTTTTATCGTCCTCGCTCAAATAAGATAAGACAGTATCACGAAACTGCTCAAAACTTACATTAAACACGTTATCCCGAGCACTCTGTAACTTATCAACTGAGTTAGCAATAGCAGATGGGAAAGCAGATGAATCTTTCCCAAATACACATTGAGAACTCAACATATACAAGTCAAATATATCGCGAGCCTGTACAACTGTCCGTGTGGCTAAAGCATTTATCTTCTGGGAGACTACAGAATAGATGTCATAATGAGGGATTAACAACGGCGGTGTTTTGTATTTGCGCAGAATCAACTCAGGCACGGACTCCACAACAACGTTTCCTCTAAACCCTCTTCGTGAGAATTCAACTTTTGTAAACAAGTCTTCTCCACTGGCTGTAATTAAGTGCACTTTAAACCGCTGTGTAGTATCTGTTTGTTTGGCTTTAGATATATCAGGAGGAACAACTTTTTCTATGCCAAAAACTCTCAAAGCATCACAGAAAGAAGGCGACTGTAATATTTTCATAACTATCTCTTTAACAACGTCTCGATTGACCTTTGTGATATCCAAATCCATATCTTCAGAATAACGAATACTCCTGAAGAAAAAACGCAAATTAACTCCACCTTTTAGGACATAATTAGTGAGCTTAAGCTTCTGTGCCAGCCAGCGCAGAAATTCCAGATGAAAAACTTCCCTGATTTCTAAATAGTTGTACCTTTCCATATTATGTATTATAATTTAGTTATTTGTAAATTTCAATACTTTTATTTGTGTATCAGTTAACCATCAAGATTAGCCAATATCCTGCATAATAGGCACACAAGACGTTACATCGTAATTATGCTATCCGCTGATATTGTATTTTTTCATTAAATCATAGAGGGTGGGGCGGGTTATGCCTAAAAGCTTTGCGGCAAGGCTAATATTTCCCTTGGTTTTCTCCAGTGCCTTGTTAATAAGCTTAATTTCTAAATTCTGGCGGGCATCTTTTAGAGAAAGCTTATTAAGGTTTAAACTCTCCTTCTCTTCTTTGGCAAAGCCAAGCTCAAGAGGGGTAAGAAAAGAGTTTTCAGCAAGAATAACAGCACGCCGAATGCGGTTTTCAAGTTCACGCACATTTCCCGGCCAGGCATAAGAAGATAAAATCTTCTTTGCTTCATTATTAAAACCTTTTATCTCTTTGCCTGCCATATCACTTTTGTATTTATTAAGAAAATAATTAGCTAAAAGCAAAACGTCATCGTCTCTTTCTCTTAAAGGAGGAAGAGCAATATTGATTACACTTAAACGATAATATAAATCCTCCCTAAATGCGCCTTCTTTAATCTTTTGCTTTAAGTCGCTGTTAGTAGCGGCAATAATCCGCACATCAAGCTCAATAGAAGTATTAGAGCCGACCCTCTCAATCACTCTTTCCTGCAAAAACCTTAAAATCTTAACCTGCAGCCCCAGGCTCATCTCTCCAATCTCATCTAAAAACACAGTTCCGCCACCTGCCGCTTCAAGTTTTCCTTTACGCTGAATGTGGGCATCAGTAAAAGCTCCTTTCTCATGGCCAAAAAGTTCGCTTTCTAAAAGATTCTCAGGAATTGCCCCGCAGTTTACCACAACAAAAGGTTTATCTTTGCGCGCACTTAACTTATGAATTGCACGGGCAACAAGCTCTTTTCCTGTTCCGCTCTCTCCGGTTATAAGAACAGTAGCATCTGTGGGAGATACTCTTTTAATCAGCTTAAAAACCTCCTCCATTTTAGAAGAGCTCCCCACCAATTCCTCAAAAGTGGTTTTTTTGCTAAGCTCTTCGTTAAGGCGTTTGTTTTCCTTCTCAAGCTCTTTTATATAAAGTGCTCTTTTAAATATAACCTTCAATTCATCAACATTTACCGGCTTAATATAATAATCAAAAGCCCCCCGAGATATAGCCTGGAGGGCAACTTCCTTCTCATCATTTCCTGTAATCATAATAACCTTGGTTAAAGGGCTTATATTTATAATTTCCTCTAAAACCTCAAGGCCTTCTTTTGAGAAAGAGTTGCTCGCTTTAAGATTTATATCCAAAGCTACCAAATCAGGGTTATGAAGAGAGAATTCATTAAGGGCATCTTCTTTTGTAGAGGCTAAGAATACCTCATAATCATCAGTAAATGCCCATTTAAGCTGCCTTAAAATCCCCTCATCATCGTCAACGATTAGTAATTTAGGTTTTGTTTCCATAT
>CAYVYZ010000102.1:0-4207 GCA_964455875.1 uncultured Planctomycetia bacterium
TAAATGCCATTTATAACTTTTCTCATCCTCTGTTACAATACCTATCTTCTTTAAATGCTCTAGTTCTTGTGGGAAATCATCATATAGGTCTCTACCAAATATCTCTTTGTACCTCACCTTATTTATCGAGCGGTAAAAACCTATTTGTAGTATTATATAATGCCTCTTATAATCATCTGGCGTAATATTTACACCGTACACATCAAGACAACAATCTTTATGTAAACGCTTATAATAATTATTAAAGTTAGATACATTTTTATATTTATAATTATGAAAATGCGAGCTTGCACCTGTCCCAATTCCTAAAACATCCGAATAGTAATTATACAATCCATCTGTGTTTTGATTCATAGCTTTTAGGCGGCTAACACCTTTCTTTATAAAACCCAGAAAATTACTGGAATAATAAATTCTGTATCCATTTGACAATAACGTATCTTTTGACATTTCAATAACATCGTCAAGATTAACTCCTGGAGGGGAAGACCTCTTTATTTTAACTCTACCACCCTCTGTTAGTAAGTAGCCCTCAATAAAATCAGGGGAAAGAGATACTATGTCTTTCACTGCTTTCTTATAAGATTCAAGCGTCTCACCAGGTAATCCCCATATTAACTCTGTAGCTACGCATTCCATACCACCTTTCCTTGCTATATCGAATGCTCTAAAAACATCACGCACTGTATGCCTCCGCCCGATATTCCTTAGCACATCGTCGTTACCACTCTGAAAACCTATAGAAATCCTATTAATTCCGTATTCTTTATACAATCTAACTTTATCCGCCGTTAATGATTCAGGAGTACCCTCGATTGTTTTCTGAGCATCATCCTTAAAATTAAAATTGTTATAAATTATCGTTAAAAGTCTCTCCATTTGTGAACAATCAAGCAATGTAGGGGTACCTCCTCCTAAGAATAAGTTCTCCATCTCTATTCTCCTGAAATCGACTCCATACATTTGTATTTCCTTTGCAAGAGATTTTATAAAATAGTCCGGTTGTCTTCCGTCAGTTATAGGTTCTGAATAATATTTACAGAAAGAACAGCGACTAACACAAAAAGGGAAATGAATGTACAACCCACATTTAAAGTTCAAACTTTTAATGTTTTTGCGTACAATTCTCCTTACCTTCCTTAAACCCACCGGTCTAGCATTAAGTAAAAGAGAAGGATATTCACGGCAATTAGCAACAATATTGTATTTTATAGCAATATCCAATAGTTTCTTATAAATTCTACCATCAAATTCTAACATTCTGGTGTCCCTTATAGTTAAGCTTCCCTGCTATGTAGTAATTCATAAGAGGGTCCGCGGCATTATATGTGCCACGAGCATAAAAAGCACAGAATCGGCTTCCTCCTTTACATTTATCAAGCAAAAAACATGTTTTACATACAGAAGGCAATAAGGTATAGTTCCTCAGAGACTTAAGAAAAGGGTGATCCCACGAACTCTTAATATTTGTGAAATCTCCAATTATCTCATCAAAATAATGCATAGGTTTTATTTTCCCAGAAAAATCTATCAAGATTCTTTCATAGCCATCAACTGACTTCGGTCCTGTACATACAAAATTTGTCTTAACAGGGTTACAACAACAAAAAGGTAGAGGATAAGTCATATGGATTCTCAAGTTGTATCTTTTACATACAGTATTAAGCTTCATTTCAAACAATTTATCAATAATTATTCTACCTACTTTATAAAAATCTTTATCGTGCACATCCCTGTTCACAGCCCATTTATCTACACCACTCCTCAACATAAAGCTAAATAGCTTATCTAATGTATTAAAATTAGATGATGACACTATTGTAACAACTCTCACCGTTTTAATGCCAATTCGCTTCAACAATACAATTTCACGTTCCTTTGTTTCTATAAGTCTATCATTGCAATCCACATATAGTATGACATAATCAATTAGAGAACTTACCTTCTTAACAAATGAAGCAAAGTTTTCTATAATGATACGAGAAATATCTAACCTAACTTGGAAATTATTCTCTTTAGCATATCTTAATAACTCGTAAATATCAGGCCTTATCGCTGAACCTAACAAAACAAATCTAATTATAGAAACTTTCATTTTCTTAGCCTCATCTATTATCTTCCTAACTGTGAGTCTATTTAAAGGAGAGTGACAATGGTTAATAATCTCAATGGCAATTTCCTCAGGCAAGATATAGGGTCTCAACAACTGCAAACAATTTGAGCTGGCATAAATAGCAGGTATACCTCTACATGAAATGTTAAATTTACACAAATTACAATCGTCTCTTTTAACAAAATCCCCAGAATCAGTTTCCAAAAACATTCCATCTGCCTCAGGAAATAAACAATATGGCAACCCTTTTATTTTAATTATCGCCTGCGATGAGAAGTGATTATACAATTTTGATATTACAGAAATTAACCATTGGAACGAAATCTCTCTTGTTTGCCGAAAAGAGACAATCATATCCAATTCAATATTATTAACTCCATGCTCAGAAACGAAGCTCCTTAAAGAATAGTACGTATGAGAAACATCTTGGAAACTCACATTGATAACTAAAAAAGTAATTTGGTTTTTTCTCCCCTTTATTTCTCTACCGATACTCTTTTTCAATAAAAGAAAAAACGGCTCCCCTGTGTTTTGTTTTCTTATCAAAATTTCTTTTAAGAAATTTATCATCTCATCGCTACTTTCTAAAAATACATGATATTGCACAATCTTTCTCGCAAATACATTGCGAATCGAGCATAAGTAGAAATGCTACTTATCATTTCCCCATAATTAAGTAATACTGTTTGGCGCTATCTTTATAGTAGTACTTGACGCACCAACCATATCGTTGTCCTACTGAGACCAACTTTTCCGAATCAAAAATATAGGTTTTAAACCAAAAACTCTTTTGTCCCTTAAAAATAAATCTTCTTTTCATAAAAACACTTCCAGAAAAGAAATAATCCTTAAACACAAAGAAAACAAGTCCATCTTTATGCAATAATCTGTCATTTAACAGCACAAACACTTTCTCTATGCTATCCTTAGTCTTACCTAAAATACTCCACGCATAGAAAAACAATACCACATCATACCTTTCTCCCGGAGAATATTCAAAGATATCAGCATTAACAATCTTTCTCACACCTCTTCTCTTTAGAATATCACAAATAACTCTAGATTTTTCTAAAGCCGTGACATCAAACCCCTCTTTCTGCAAATAAACACTTATTCTGCCCGCTCCAGCTCCCACGTCTAATATTCTGCTATTTCTTGGTAAAATCCTTAAAGCTGTTTTCTCGATATCTCGAATAGTATTAAATAAATCGACAACGCGATATTCTTTCCTCAAACCTTCAGTCGTTTCAAATATATAAGTAAGTGAATTATCTTTGTACCCTTCATTAATAATCATATTGTAAATATACTGATGGGTTTTTCTCATATTATTTCATAAGAAAGAGTATCATTTTCTTGCGAACAATAAAAGAAAAAATAGACAATTCTTTCATCTTCTTAGTGACCTTTTCTTAATATTATATTTAATTATTTTTACAAATAGAACATGGCTTTCTATGTTTCACGCAATTCCTTTCGAAACGTGGATATTCCAATTAAGCCCGGCATTTGCATTAGAAAGTACTATTTTCTACTCGCTTATAAAAGCTATATGGTTATGAGAACTTACGAAATAAAAAGTGTATGCAAATTTCTTAGGTAACCCCGGCCTTTATACTGCTACCAACTTTCCAAAGCGTCCACTTTTTTGGATAAAGACCACTATCAATAATAAAAAAATAAATAGCTTTTAAATGAACAATCCACATTTAAAGGTTCACTAAAATTCAAGCCTTCTATTTCAACCTTATCACCATACGGAAAAACGCACTTATTGTTCTGGTTTGATAACCTTTTTATTGTTTTAATTCTGTACTTTCTTTCTCGCCTGCTTATTCCACTTATTAATTCTGAGGCTGGCGTCCCTTCTCGAGTTGAGAAATAATAATAATGGATTTGATCAATACTCTTTAACCCAAGACAATTAATATTGTTGAGGAACTCCTGCCTTGTTTCGGTAGGATAGCAGTAAATTATATGGGTTCGCAGAATAATTGATGGTGAAAGTTTCTTGATATCCTTAAAAATACGTAAAACATTTTCTATATCGTATTTTCTGTTCATTAATTTGATAATTCTCTGACTAACTGATTG
>CAYVYZ010000103.1:0-4170 GCA_964455875.1 uncultured Planctomycetia bacterium
TAAAGAATACAGGAAAAGATGCGGTATATGTTAATAAAAGATTTTTTGCAAGTGCCGAAGACCTGCCTAAAGAAAAAAGAGACGTGTATTTTATAGTGGTTTCTCCTTCTGGCAAGAAATTGCCCTGTAAGATTCATTACACAACGGGATTCCCCAAAACAGATTACTTTGTTCTTCTTAAACCACAGGAAGAAGTGGAGTCAAAATGGAAGAGGAATCTAAGAACTTATTTTGATTTCTCCGAGCCCGGTGAGTATAAAGTTACTGCAGTTTATGAAAATAGTTATGGAAGCGAAATAGGCTTAGATACTTTTAAAGGGAAATTGGTTTCTAAGCCGGTGACTATTAAAATTGAGAAATAGGAAATTATTTTTTAGTATTTGTTTAATGGTTTTTCCTACCATTTTATCTTCCTATGGTTATACGGCAAAAGATATTTGGGAAAATCCCATTGTGGGGGAAGCTTTTGGGAAGTTAATAACCAACAAGGAATTTTATTATTATTATAAAACAGCTTTAATATTTACCCGCCAGGGCACAGAAAAAGAAGAGGAGCGTACAGAAGAAGATAGGATTCAAGAAGCATGGCAAAATCTGATATTTAACTGGGAAGCAAAGTCTTTAGGAATAACTGTAGATAGAGAAGAATTAGAGGCAGAATTGCGGAGGTTGCTGAAGGAAAAGAATATAGAATATGGAACGCCTGAATATGCTGGATGGGTAAAAACTAATTTTGGCGAAGATGTGGATGTTTTTGAAAGGAGGGTGGAGGATTTGTTACGTATAAATAAATTGATAAATGAAAAATCAAATCCAGAAGTTACAGTAACAGAAGAAGAGATGAAGGAGAAGTTTTTGAATCAATATAACTCTTTTGAGAGTGAGTATATTCTTTTTAATAATGCTCAGGAAGCAAAGGACTTTGCTGAAAGATGTAAGAAAAATCCCCGTCTGTGGTATGACACCTATCAGGAGAAGAAATCTTTGGGGCAGAAAGGAGCAGCCTGGATAAATATAATGTCATTAGAGGCATTAATTGATTTGTGGAAAATACCTAAAGAGGATGCTTACAGGATATTAGAGAGTAAAGAAGGAGATTTTATCCCCGCAAAGAACTATTATGGGGATTGTGTATTTCGGCTACTGTATAGAAGGAAGGCAGATTTGAAGGAGTATGATGAAAAAAAACAGGAATACTATCGTAAAATGCTCACGCGGGCAAAGAAATATAAAATAGTTAAAGCGTATTTTGACGATTTGTTTAAAAGAGCGAATTATCGGGATTATATAGCTGAGAAAGAGAAAGAGAAGAAAATAGAAGAGATGAAGAAGAAATCAATAGTTGTTCTGGAAACAACCCAGGGCAATATTGAATTACAACTTTTTCCAGAAATTGCGCCTCTTGCCTGTGAGAATTTTATTGGGTTGATTGAGGAGGGATACTACGATGGCATTATATTTCATAGAGTGATTAAAGATTTTATTGTTCAAGCAGGAGATCCTACAGGGACAGGTGCAGGAGGAAAATCTCTCTGGGGAGACAGGCCTTTTGTGGATGAAATATCTGATAAGGTTAAGTTTGATAAAGCCGGGATTCTGGCTATGGCTAATTCAGGGCCTAACACAAATAAAAGCCAGTTTTTCATAACTCTGAAAGCGACTCCTTGGTTAAATGGGAAACATACTATATTTGGGGAGGTTATTTCTGGAATGGATGTAGTGAAGAAGATTGCTAGTGTGCCTACAGATGACAAGGATAAACCTAAAAAAGAGCAGAAAATAATTAAGGCTTACATTAAAAAAGAAATAAAAAAAGACAATAGGAGGAAATCCGAGAATGAAGAAAAAAGATTTAAAATATCCTGAGACAAATGAGACGAAAGAAGTATTTTGCCCGAGACGAAATCTTAAAAATAAAAGGAATGAGATGTCTTTAATGTTTATATCACCAGGCATGTTTTCTAAATACAAATGCAAGTGGGATATATTTTTAATCTTATTAAAAAATATCAGGCCTTATCGGTCAATTCATTATGCTGGCTTGGTTATTGGTGGGGTATTTATTTCCTGTTGGCTAACTGGCATTCAGTTAAATATATGGAGTGCTTTAAGTTTAATCTTGGCAGTTATTCTATCCTTTCAGGCTGCCTGCGTGATGAATGATTTCGTTGACCAGGAGAGTGATAAAATTAGTAATCCCGAAAGACCTCTTGTAGCGAATAAGATTCCACCTGAAATCTATAGAAAATGGGGATTAATTTGTTTATTCACTTCATTGATATTGAGCATAAGTGTTGGGTGGATGCCTTTTGTTTTTATATGTCTATTCCAGATATTGTATACTATATATTCAGTCCCACCGTTTAGATTAAAACGATATTTTCCCATAAACACTGCAATAATAGCAACTAATGGATTAATAGCGATGATGGCCGGGTTTAGTATTGTTGTGGGAGAAAAGGTTTTATTTTTATTCCCTTTAAGAATTGCACTTATGCTTATGGTTGCCTTTTTAACAGCTGGGAATATAATCCATATTAAAGATAGAGAAGGGGATCTTGTGGAAGGTATATGGACTATACCAACTATGATGAGTGAAAGAAGAGCTCGAATAGTAATAGCTCTCTTAACTATAATAGCTTATTTTAGTGTCCCGCTAATATTGAAGCTTAAAAATCTTTTATATCCTTCAATATTAGGAGGAGGGGTGGGCTCGTTGTTGGTTTTGAGAAAAAATTGGAGAGAAGGGCCGTATTTTCTAACTTACTTTGTTTACTATTTGATTATGCTTTATTTTTTGAGAGCTGATATGATGAAAGGAGAGATAGGATGAGGATTCTTTTAATTAAACCAAAATGGTTTGTGGATGGTGATGCTTATAAGTATAAAGATTTACACCGCACTCCACCTTTAAATTTAGGAATTATTGCTGCTTTATCTGAAGGTCACGAAGTGAGAATTATTGATGAGGATGTAGAGGAAATAGATTATTCTCCAGATTGGGATTTGGTGGCAATTAGTACTATGACATTTACCTCACTCGCCGCCTATAAAATTTCAGAAAGGTTTAGAAAATTGGGAGTAAAAACAGTTTTGGGAGGAGTGCATCCTTCTATTATGCCAGAAGATGGTTTGCAACACGCAGATGCAGTAGTTATTGGAGAGGCTGAACCAATGTGGCAGGATTTACTTAAGGATTATGAAGTGGGGAGATTAAAAAAGATCTATGGGGGCGACCAAGTTGCTGATATGAATAAAGTCCCGTTCCCGAGAAGGGATTTAATGCCAGAAAGCAAATATTTTACTCAACCGCTGCAGGTAACGAGAGGATGTGTAAATAGATGTAGATATTGCTATCTACAATCCGTGCCTTGGAAGAAATATAGAAAGAGAGATATTGAGCTTGTTTATGAGGAGATGAAACAAATAAAAGGAAGAAGCCTGTTTATTGTAGATGATAATTTATTTGTTGATTTTAATTATGCGAAAAGGTTATTTGATAGAATTGCCGATTTAAAGAAATGTTGGGCTCTACAAGCGCCTGTAACAATTGCCAAAGATGAGGAACTTCTGGAAAAGATGAGTAACGCTGGCTGTTATGCAGCAGCTTTTGGTTTCCAATCAGTTTCTCAAAATTCTTTGCAGGAAGGACAGGTTTATCAAAATAAAGTAAAGGAGTATAGAAAAATTGTAAAGAAGATGTTGGAATATAAGATAATGGTAGTCGGGTTTTTTATGTTTGGATTTGATAGCGATGACAAAACCATTTTTAAATCTACTTTAAAAATGATTAAAGAGTTAGATTTGGATGAGGCTATTCTTTATATATTAACCCCTTATCCAGGAACCGAGTTTTTTAAACAATTCGAGGAAGAAGGTAGAATCCTAAATTATGATTGGTCAAAATATTCCTGGTACAACTGCAATTTTAAACCAGCAAGAATGAGTCCGAAAGAATTGGAAGAAGGACTGCGCTGGCTTTATCAGGAGCTTAATAAATTTTACAAAAAGTCTCTCCCAAGAAGAATATGGAGATATAAAAAGCATATATTCAAGTATGTGCCTTTAACTGTAAAGATTATACATAATTACTTTAATTGGGTAGATGTTTCTAAGTTGCCGTAAATAAAATAGAGAGGATGTGCGATGAAGGATAAAAGGCAAAAAATA
>CAYVYZ010000104.1:0-3173 GCA_964455875.1 uncultured Planctomycetia bacterium
TTAAGGTCAGAGGGCTTTAATGACAGAGTGTTACACTACACTGATATCCTGAAATCCCTTTACCAAGCCATTGCAAGGGTATCCGGATGCGGTGTGCTTGTGGACTCTTCTAAGCTAGCAGCTCATGGATTTATTTTGAGCGAGATATCAGACATCGAATTATATGTGTTACACCTAGTGCGGGATAGTCGGGCAGTAATCCATTCATGGCAGAGGAAAAAACGTCGGCCCGAGGTTTTTTGGAAGGAGAGCTTCATGCCCAATACCGGTCTCATTAAAGGCACTCAGATATGGTTGCTGGCCAATTTACTCGTGGGATTTCTCAGTAGGAAGGTGTGCAAATATAAGATTGTAAGGTACGAAGACTTGGCCAGTTGCCCCAGGAAAGAGGCAGAAAGCATCATCAGGTGGCTGGGACTGAAGTGTCAACCGGATTTTTTTCTCAATGATGGTAGTATTGATCTTGGCCCTAACCATACTGTCTCGGGAAATCCCCTACGGTTTAGGGTAGGTAGTACGAGGATTCGACCTGACATAGAATGGAAAGAGAACATGCCGAGAATCAAGCAGAAATTTATTTATCTGGTGACCTATCTGCTTCTTGCTCGATTTGGGCAAACTGGAATGTAGCTTAGGAGAGAGGATGTACAGAGTCAATGAGGAACCCATTGTAATCTATGTGTTGGGATACGGAAGAAGTGGCAGTACATTACTAGACCGACTACTGGGGTGTATACCGGGTTGCCTGTCCTGTGGAGAGATTTTTTGGTTGTGGCAAAGTATCCTGGATGACAGGGCTTTGTGCAGTTGTCATAGGGCTGTGAGTAAGTGCAGCTTCTGGGAAACGGTTGCGAAACAAATTTTTAAGGGGGATAACTCGTCCGATGTGAAGGATTTTGCCGATCTATTTTACTCAATGGTCAATAAAGGGAATATCATTCCTCTATTCAAGCCAGGAATCCGATCGCGAGGTTTTAAGAGGAAGCTTGAGAACGTGAAGGATGTTGTGCAACGGTTATATCGGGCGATCATGCAGGCTTCAGGGGCAAGAATAATAGTGGATTCATCAAAGTTACCATACCTGGGTGTGGTGCTTTCGGAACTAGAGGGGGTCGACCTCCGCATGGTTCATCTTGTTCGGGATAGCAGAGCGGTTGTATATTCCAATATCCGAAAAAGATGGGTTTCTCAAATTGGCTACACAGCTACCCAGAATCCTTTAAAGACCATGCTGGCTTGGAATTTGCACAATTTTTTGGCTGAAAGGTGCCGAAAAAGATCCAAATCTTTTTTTGTTAGAGTTAGGTATGAAGACCTGGTTTTCCAGCCCAAGCAAGTGCTAGGTCGGCTTCTATTGGCTCTTGGGTTGTCTCAAGGCCTACAATTTGACAGAGAGGATGCTTTAAGGAACTTCAAAGGCGAAAGAGTAGTATATCTTGGCACGGGCCATATACTCGCAGGCAATGCCTTCAGATTCGTTTCCGGACCGGTAGAAATAAAGCCAGATACTGCATGGAAAAAGGAACTTTCCTTTGCCTATAAACTGGGCACAACACTTGTTACGGCACCTCTCCTTAAGAAATATCAATATAGTTTGGAGTGGGCCTGATGAAAGGGGTAAGCAAGAAGACAATTCTTTTTCTTTGCGCGGAAGCTTTTCGTCCTCCATACGCCTTTTTGGATAAAGTATTTAACAAGTATCTCAGGGCATACGGATTTCGCACAGTTTGGATTATGCCCTCAATGGAGGTGGCCGAGGTAAGGCAAGCATACTGGGGGAGAAACCCAGTAATCCTGCTTCCAAAAATCCTTCCCCAAAGCGCAATCGAGGTTATCACGTCTTATAGGAAACACTTCCAACATATCCATGAGGCATGTCGCCTAGCTTCTGCCCGCTACGGTCCTTTTGGTATAGTCCAGGTGAGAGATGATCCGGCCATGGCCTATGTTGCACGTCACCTGGCAAAGAAATTCAAGATCCCTTGGGCATATCAGATATCGCATTTCAAAGAAGAAGAGGCTATCATGTATGCCCAAATAGGAATATACGGCTCCCGACTGAAAAACATGCTGAAGGGAGTGGTGGGTCTGGTTCTTCGGCAATTCCTTGTTAATCGGTGCAGGCTCGTTTTACCCATAAGCGAACAGATGAAGCAAAGCCTGCTTGGTTACAGGGCAAATAATGGGACAATGGTGGCCATTGAAGAGGGTGTGGATACCGACACGGAACCTGGGGAGCTGGACCCCTTGGCACACCAGGTTGCCCAGGAGTGGGGCCTTGGTGGTGGAAAGGTGATCATATATGTGGGCACCATGAGTAGATTTCGCCGTCTTGAGTTCTTGTTAGAGGCCTTCAGGCATGTGCTTTCTTCCCACCCTGATGCGCAACTTTTGATGGTTGGTGACGGAAGGGTCCCAGAGGACATGGGCTGGTTGAAGGATAAGAGCCACCGCATGGGTCTCACAGGAAAGGTCCTGTTTACAGGGTGGGTCACAAAGGATAAGGTAAGAACTTTTATCAGGGCCTCACATGTCGGTGTCTCACCGATTCCAATTAATCGCGTTTACATAAACAGTTCGCCCATTAAACTGCTTGAATATCTGGCCATGGAGGTTCCAGCCGTGGGCACCAATGTCCCGGATCAAAAGAGAGTCATTGAAGAGAGTGGAGGGGGGATTTGTACGCAATGGGATGTGATCGAGTTTGCGGGCGCAGTGAATAATCTGCTCAGTTTGAGGCCAGAGGAATTACGGGCTATGGGTCGGCGGGGAAGGGCATGGGTCAGGGAAAACCGGGATTTTTCTGTCTTGGCAGATAGGGTTTTCAAGGCCTATCAAGGATTATGATTGGCTCATGCTGTCCAGACAAGGTTCTGGCTGATGAACCTTAGACGCATATCCAATGCTTAAATAGAACAAGAGGAAACCATGGGTATCAAACTGGTGCCATAATGGGGAATTCTAAAGATGATCCCTTCCAAATCTTTTTAGGGTGAGCTGGCATGCATGTGCCACTTGCAGGCGTTTTGCAAAATAGCTTAGACTGCACGATGATTTTGTGATCCCCTGTTAAGGTTACTATTGCTGGGAGGTACCGGGTACTTTTATAAAGCCAGCGGTTACAAAATGTTGATCAAAGGAAAAGGCCTTTTTCGAGTGGATACCATTATGTC